>JALSHL010000041.1 GCA_026982255.1 Paracoccaceae bacterium
CAGGGGGATCATGCCAAGGCGGAAAGAACGGATTTCATATCGGCCGGAAGATCGGCGGAAAACTCCATGTTTTCCTTGCTGATCGGATGGACAAAGCCGAGTGTCGCGGCGTGCAGGGCCTGTCGTGAAAAGGCACGCAGGGCCTCGGCGCCCGCTTCGGGGATGGCGTTTTTCGGGATGGCACGGCGGCTGCCATAAACCGGATCGCCGACCAGCGCGTGACCGGCGTAAGTCATGTGGACGCGGATCTGGTGGGTGCGACCGGTTTCCAGCCAACAATCGACCAGTGACGCGACCGGCTTCTCGGAGGGGCCGAAGGACTGGAGAACCCGCGTGCGTGTGATGGCGTGGCGGCCGGCGTTGGTGACCACGGCCATGCGCTTGCGGTCGGTTTTGTGGCGGGCGATGTTGCCGGAGATGCGGATGACTCCGCCGGGTTCGAAGGTCACGCCCTTGACACCGGCCAGACGCGGGTCGGCGGCAGAAGGCGCGCCCCAGACGATGGCGCGATAGTGGCGCTCCATCGTATGTTCGGCGAATTGTTCCGCCAGCCCGTGATGCGCCACATCGGACTTGGCCACCACCAGCAAGCCGGAGGTATCCTTGTCGATACGATGCACGATGCCGGGGCGTTTCTCGCCGCCGATGCCCGACAGGGTGTCACCGCAGTGATGCAGCAGCGCGTTGACCAGCGTGCCGGTTTCGGAACCGGGAGCGGGATGCACGACCATGCCTGCGGGTTTGTTGATCACGATCAGATGCGCATCCTCGAACACCACGTCGAGGGGGATATCCTCGGGCGCGGCCTCGATATCCGTTGCTGCGGGCATTTCGACCAGCCAGACCTGCGCGGGCGCGACCTTCGCTTTGGGGTTGGTGACCGGCTCGCCACCTTCGGGACGGACCGCGCCGGCCTCGATCAGATGGCGCAGGCGGGAACGGGAAAGGGCGATGCCCTCTGGCACTGCGGCCGTTAACGCTTTATCAAGGCGGGGTGCCGGGGTGTCGCCCAGCACAAGGCGCAACGGATTTTCAAAAGGGTCAGCCATGACGCAAACGCCACCTCCTGTGAATGTTGCGGACCAGACGGAACCGGCCAATCTGCGCTTTCTGCGCATCCTTGTAACCGTGTTGACCGCAACAATGATAGTGGGTCTGGCGATCATTGTCGGTGTGTTTGTCACAAAGTTTTCGGACCTTGGTGACTCGCGGGCCGTTTTGCCGGACGAAATCGCGGTGCCCGTTGGGGAAACCGCACGGGCCTTCACTCGTGGCGGGGACTGGCTGGCCGTGGTCACTGTCGATGACAAGGGGCGGGAACGGATCCGCATCCTCGATATGGACGGCTCCCCCCGTCAGGTCATAGAAATAGCCCCATGAGCCTGCCATCCGGATTCCTCGATGATTTGCGCGAACGCCTGTCCCTGACACAGGTGGTCGGGCGCAAGGTGGTCTGGGACAACAAGAAATCCAACCCCGGCAAGGGAGACATGTGGGCGCCCTGCCCATTCCATCAGGAAAAAACCGCGTCGTTCCATGTCGATGACCGCAAGGGGTTTTACTATTGCTTCGGCTGCCACGCCAAGGGCGACGCGATTTCCTTTGTCCGCGAGACGGAGAACGTCGGCTTCATGGAAGCGATCGAGATTCTGGCACGCGAGGCGGGGATGGCAGTGCCGAAGGCCACACCGCAGGAACAGGCGCGGGCCGACAAACGCAAGACGCTGGCCGATGTGATGGAAGCGGCGGTGAAGTTCTATCGCCTGCAACTGCGCACCGCGCGCGCGAGCGAGGCACGGGCCTATCTGGAGCGGCGCGGCCTGCCGGAGACGACGCTGGAGCGATTCGAGATCGGGTTTGCGCCGGATGCGCGCACGGTTTTGTTCGAACATCTGGTCGAGAAGGGCTTTCCGGCAGAGCAGATCGTCGAGGCCGGATTGTGCATCAGGCCGGACGACGGCGGGCGGCCCTATGACCGGTTTCGCGGGCGGATCATGTTTCCGATCCGCGATGCGCGCGGGCGCTGCATTGCTTTTGGCGGGCGGGCGATGGACCCGAATGCGCGGGCGAAATACCTGAATTCGCCGGAAACGCCGTTGTTTGACAAAGGGCGGAGCCTGTATAATCACGGTCCGGCGCGAGAGGCCGCTGGCAAGGCGGGAGCCTTGATCGTCGCCGAGGGCTATATGGATGTAATCGCGCTGGCGCAGGCGGGGTTCGATCATGCGGTGGCACCGCTGGGCACGGCAATTACCGAAAACCAGTTGATGATGATGTGGCGCATGTGCGGCGAGCCGGTGATTGCGCTCGACGGCGACAAAGCGGGGGTCGGGGCGGCAATGCGGCTGATCGATCTGGCGCTGCCGTTGCTGGAGCCGGGAAAATCGCTGCGGTTCTGCATCATGCCGGAGGGGATGGACCCCGACGATGTGATCAAGGAACAGGGCGCCGCGGCCATGCAGAAGCTGCTCGATCAGGCGCAGCCGATGGTGGAACTGTTGTGGCAACGCGAGACCGAAGGCAAGGTTTTCGACAGCCCCGAACGGCGCGCGGCGCTGGATGCCGCGCTACGGGCGGCACTGGGCAAAATCAGGGATCCGGGGTTGCGGCGGCATTATGGCGAGGCGATCAACGAATTGCGGCGGGCGCTGTTCTATCCGGCACGGCCGAAAGGCGGCGGGTTCGGTGGCAAGGGCAAATGGAACAAGGCACCACTCGGGCCGACGCCGGGGACCAAGGCCTCGCTGCTGGCACAACAGGATGGCGAGGGGCGGGTGCGGGAAAGCGCGATCCTGCTCGGCTGCCTGAACCATCCCGACCTGGCCGAAGGGTTCGAGACGCGGCTGGAGCGCGCGCCGTTCCGCTCGCCGGACCTGCGCGATATTCTGGCCGCCCTACTGGCCGCCCTGCCCGATGTGCTGGATATGGACGGCGAAGCGCAGCGGGCGGCCTTGCTGGAAAAAGTCGCCAAGCGCAGCGGGTTTGATCCGCTACAGAAGTGCTTGTCGATAGGGCAGACGCGCATCAACCCCTATCTGCAGGCGAGCGCGGACAAGGAACTGGCCCGCCATGCCATCAGCGAGGAACTGGCAAAACTGGACGCCGCCCATGGCATCGAGGCGGAGATCAGGGATGCCGAGGAGGAGATCACCGGCGTCGCCGACGAGGGGCTGACCTGGCGGCTGGATCAGGCGCGCGAGGCGATGAATCGCAGCGTCAAGGATACGCTCAACGGCGAATCGGGCAGTGTGGAGGACGAATCATATCTGTCCGAGGCCTTGCAAAAGCTGATCGACGACCAAATATGGAAGAAGAAATAACCGCTCTCCCCTTGCGAATCAGTGATTCGCACTAGAGAGTCCCGCTTACCTACTACTCCGGCTATGTGATTCGCATGGCCGTCATCTTTATGGAGCACCCCATGGCCGCAAAAGATACCGAGCAGAAATCCGGCAACGATATTCAGGAAAACGCCGGGCCGATGCTCGATATGAGCCAGACCGCGGTCAAGAAGATGATCGCGCAGGCCAAGGCGCGCGGCTACATCACCTATGACGAGCTGAACAAATTCATGCCCGCCGATCAGGTGTCCTCGGAGCAGATCGAGGACGTGATGGCGATGCTCTCGGAAATGGGTATCAATATTATCGAGGCCGAGGAAACCGAGGAAGAGGAAGCCACGGAATCGGATGTCGAGGAAATCGGCGCCTCCAAATCCCGCGAGTTGGTCACCGCCGCCGCCACCACCGAAACGCTGGACCGCACCGACGATCCGGTGCGCATGTATCTGCGCGAAATGGGCACGGTGGAGCTGCTGTCGCGCGAGGGCGAGATTGCCATTGCCAAGCGCATCGAGGCCGGTCGCAACACCATGATCTCGGGCCTGTGCGAAAGCCCGCTGACCTTTCAGGCTATCACCATCTGGCGCGAGGAGTTGCTGAACGAGGACATCATGCTGCGCGATGTCATCGATCTGGACGCGACCTTCGGGCAGCAGATGGAGGACGACGAGGAAGAAGAGGTCGCCGCCACCGCTACCCCCGCCGCCAAGCCGGCAGAAAAAACGGAAAAGCCGCAGGAACTCGACGCCGACGGCAATCCGGTCGCCAATGACGACGACGAGGATGACGAGGACGAACAGGCCAACCTGTCGCTTGCTGCCATGGAAGCGCAATTGAAACCGGGGGTTCTGGAAACCCTCGACCGGATCGCCGCCGATTACGAACGGCTGGCGGAAATGCAGGATGGCCGCATGGCCGCCGCGCTGAACACCGACGAGACGTTTACCTCCAATCAGGAACTGGAATATCAGCGGCTGCGCTCGGAAATCGTCGTGCTGGTCAATTCGATGCACCTGCACAACAACCGTATCGAGGCGCTGGTGGACCAGCTTTACGGTATCAACCGCAAGATCATGAGCCTCGATTCCGCCATGGTGAAACTGTCGGATCAGGCCCGCATCAACCGCCGCGAGTTTATCAACGAATACAAAGGGTCCGAGCTGGACCCCGACTGGCTCGACCGCGTATCCCGCCTGAAAACCCGCGGCTGGGACAAGCTGACCGGCGAATTGCGTCCGAAGGTCGAGGATATTCGCGACGAGATGGCCGAGGTCGGGCAGTATATCGGCGTCGATATTTCCGAATTCCGCCGCGTGGTGCAGCAGGTGCAGAAGGGCGAGAAAGAAGCCCGCGCTGCAAAAAAGGAAATGGTCGAGGCCAACCTGCGGCTCGTGATCTCGATCGCCAAGAAATACACCAACCGCGGTTTGCAGTTCCTTGACCTTATTCAGGAAGGCAACATCGGCCTGATGAAAGCGGTCGATAAATTCGAGTATCGCCGTGGCTACAAGTTCAGCACCTATGCGACGTGGTGGATCCGTCAGGCGATCACCCGCTCGATTGCCGATCAGGCGCGCACGATCCGCATTCCGGTGCATATGATTGAAACCATTAACAAACTGGTGCGCACCGGCCGCCAGATGCTGCATGAAATCGGTCGCGAGCCGACGCCCGAGGAACTGGCAGCGAAGCTGCAGATGCCGCTTGAGAAGGTCCGCAAGGTGATGAAAATCGCCAAGGAACCGATCAGCCTTGAAACCCCTATCGGCGACGAGGAAGACAGCCAGCTCGGCGATTTCATCGAGGACAAGAACGCGGTGCTGCCGCTGGATTCCGCCATTCAGGGCAACCTGAAGGAAACCACGACGCGGGTTCTGGCCTCGCTCACCCCGCGCGAGGAACGGGTTTTGCGGATGCGCTTCGGCATCGGCGTCAACACGGACCACACGCTCGAGGAAGTCGGGCAGCAGTTCAGCGTGACCCGCGAGCGTATCCGCCAGATCGAGGCGAAGGCCCTGCGCAAGCTGAAACACCCGAGCCGGAGCCGGAAGTTAAGGTCCTTCCTGGACC
>JALSHL010000042.1 GCA_026982255.1 Paracoccaceae bacterium
GTTCGTCCGCCAATACAGCCCCGGATCCTGCATGGATTGTCCGACCTCGGCCAGCGAGGCAAAGTGCATAATTGCCGCCGGCTTGTGTTTGCGCACCACTTCGGAAATCCGGTCGGCGTCACACAGGTCCCCCTGTTCGAACGGACCGAACTGCACGGCATCGCGCCAGCCCGTCGACAGGTTGTCGAAGGTTACCGGTTCGTATCCGGCTGCCGCCAGAACCTTGCAGGCATGAGAACCGATGTAGCCTGCTCCGCCGGTCACCAGCACCTTTGTCATGCTGTGCGCCCTATTCCGCCGCGCGCCGGTGCGCCATTGTCTGTTCAAGAAAACCGGTCAGGTCATCCTTCAGGTCATCGCGCGCCAAACCGAAAGCGATAGTCGCCTTCAGATACCCGATTTTCGAACCGCAATCATAACGTTGCCCGTCGAAACGGTAGCCATATACAGCGGCACCCTCGCGGGCCTCCTCGGCGATGGCGTCGGTCAACTGGATTTCGTCACCGCTACCCCGTTTCAGTGTGTTCAGACGTTTCAGCACCGGCGGTTCCAGAATATAGCGGCCGATCACGGCCAGATTGGACGGGGCGACGGCGGGATCGGGCTTTTCGGCCATGTCCCTGACCGAAATAATCCGGCCCATGTCCTCGGCCGGATCAATGACGCCGTAGGATGAAACCTGATCGTTTGCCACCTCCATCGTGGCAACGATGTTACCCTGCGTTTCGGCATATTGCTCGACCATCTGCAGCAGGCAGGACTTTTCGGACGCAATCACGTCATCGGGCAAGATAACCGCAAACGGCTCGTTCCCGATCAGGCGTCGCGCGCACCAGACCGCATGCCCGAGACCCAGTGCCTCGCGCTGGCGGATATAGGCGATGGCGCCGCTGTCCATATCGGTTGCCTTCAGTTCCTGAAGCAGGTCGATCTTGTTCTTCTTGCGCAGGTTTTTTTCCAGTTCGGGGGCCGCATCGAAGTAATCCTCCAGCGCACCCTTGCCCTTGGCGGTCACAAAAATGAATTCCTTGATTCCGGCCTCGCGCGCCTCGTCGATCGCATACTGGATCAGAGGGCGGTCAACCAGGGTCATTATTTCCTTGGGAATCGATTTGGTGGCCGGCAGAAACCTTGTTCCCAGCCCTGCGACCGGAAAAATCGCCTTGGTAACTCGTTTTTTCATCATCCCTCTAATGCGCCGGCAAATCCGGCACGGGTTGGAATCTCGGTATCCCCCACCGTCGCGACATACCCATGACAGCCAGCAGATTGAAAAGACATTTATCCCAAGCTATTTCACAGATACATACGGGTTTACTCTACGCCCCGCCAACGGCGCGAGGCAAGACAATTCGGGTGCGAAACCGCCAGCTTCCGTATAGGCAACCCAATCAATATTGCATAGTTTCGCTATACGGTAAGCCTCGCCGGCGAACCTTCGCTTATAGCTTGTAAACCGCAGCAGCGGCTGGCTCCGCACGGAACGTCCGAAAAGCCCCCCCGCGTGATACCAATAGCCATCCACGAAGCGAACCCGGAAGAAGCGTGGCGACCGGTCGAGGCAAAGCACCGAAACACGACACCCGCGCCTCACCAGTTCCGATGCCGTCTGCTTGGCCCATCGCTCATCCCGGGCACGGGCGCACAACACCACATGCGGCCCGTCGACAACCGCAAAACGGTTGAACTCCGGTGACGAGGGCAAGGCGGGAAATTCGCTTTGCCGGATCATACCATCGGCAAAACCGCGTTCCAGCCCGTCAAGCAAGGCGGCAACGTCGGACCGCCCAAGACGGCGGAACCCCCGCAGCCGCACCCGCTGGTGCGCAGCAAAAGCACTCAGGTGCGGGGCAGGGTCGGCATCAAGGTGTTTCCGGCAGAACAGCGCCTTGCTCGCGCCGATCTCGAACAGATCCACGGGCGTACGGTCCGCTTGCCGCCGCCCGCTTTCGGCAAAGACATGATGCACCTGCGCCGCAGGCACCAGAGCGCATTTCCAGCCCTGCGCATCCAACCTGATCTTGATGTCCGCATCCTCGAGAAAAAACCGGAAGCCTTCGTCGAAACCGCCAACACGGCGCAATGCGGATGCGCGAAACGCCATATTGGTGCCGTTCAGCTTTACCGGATTGTCCGCATCGGCAGCAAAGATTGTAAAATCCGCGGTTTCATCCATGTCGAAAGACCGATCCTCGCCCGAGCGGTCAAAACGCATCGCCCCCCATTGCCGGCTGATCCCGTTCCGCCCTCGCGTAAAACCACCGCTCGAAGCAACCCGAGGGTCGCCGAAAGGTGCAAGAAGGCGTTCCAGCCACGGAGGGTCCGGTATGGCGTCATCATCCAGAAAAGCCACAAGATCGCCTGCGGCCGAGGCTATCCCCAGATTACGGGCTGCCGAAATATTTTGTGTGGAAAACGGGATATACCGGACCGTCGTTTCGAATCCGGCAGGCAAAGCATCGGCCACGACTACAACCTCGAAATTCCGGTGCGTCTGGTTGCGCAGGCTTTGCAGACACGTCCCGAGATGCCGGCGGCGCCCCTGCGAGACGATTACAACGCTGGCAGCCGCGAGGTCCGTCATGCCCTGCCCTGCTCCTGCAATGCCTGCTCGATCAGATCCACATCCTCGGGGTTGTTCAGTTCCCAGAAGTGGCGCCCGCGTGCATTTACCGGCACGCAATGCACTGCCATACCGTTTTCCAGAAAACGGAGCTGTTCCAGCCCTTCCGCCGCCTCCAGCGCACTTTCAGGCCATTGCCGGTAGCGATGCAAAGCATCGGGGCGGTAGGCATAAACTCCGACATGGTGGAGCACCCCATCCGCACCGAAAGGGAGCACTTCCTTGGAAAAATACAGGGCCTTGCCATTATTGTCGCACACAACTGTCGTGCCCCCGACCCTGCCCTGACGGCGATCCTCGCGCAATTGATCCAGCGTTGCGGAATCGCATCGCAAAACCGGCGTCGCGACAGACACCTCCGGCCGGGTCATGGCCTCCAGCAGGGATTCCACAAACCACGGCGGGGTAAGGGGCGCATCGCCCTGAAGGTTTACAACAACATCGTAATTCCGCATCGCAGCCGCCACTTCGGCACACCGCTCGGTGCCGTTGACATGCCGGGTCGAGGTCATGGCGACCTCGGCCCCGAACCCCTCGCATGTCTCGCGAATACGCGCGTCATCGGTAGCCACCACGATCCGCGCAATGCCGTCAACCTGCCGCGCCGCGTCCCATGTGCGGCGGATCAGGCTGCGGGACTCGCCACCCGCACCGCGTAGCCCTGCCAGCGGCTTGCCCGGAAAGCGGCTGGACGCATAGCGCGCCGGAATGACGAGCAAGGCTTTCATACAGGCTGTTTCAATCCGACGGCCGGAGAACAGGCAATGAAGAACGGGTTTTCATACCCCGCCTTGCCATACAGAAGCGGTGTGTGGTCATCGAAACGGATCACCCGCCCTCCGGCCCCGCGCAGCACGGCATCACCGGCGGCGGTGTCCCACTCCATAGTCCGTCCGAGACGGGGGTAGAGGTCGGCCTCGCCGGTCGCGACCAGACAGAACTTGAGCGAGGACCCGGCACCGCGAAAGGCATCGACGGAATATTGTGCAATGTAGTCGTCTGTAGCCTGATCGCGATGCGATTGCGAGGCAACAACTGTCAGGGCATTGTTGTCCGGATCAGAAACACGGATTGCCCCGGTCTTTCCCGTCACTTCCGGATCAAACGGTCCTGCCTCCTCGACCGAGCCGCCATCGGGAAGGGTGTAGAACAGCCGCTCCCGCGCAGGCGCATACACAACCCCCGACACGGGCACGCCGTTTTCGACAAGGGCGATATTGACGGTAAAATCGCCACGCCGGTGGATAAACTCCTTGGTCCCGTCCAGCGGATCGACGATGAAAAACCTGTCGGCGGATACGGTATGGCTTGCGGCCTGTTCCTCGGTCACCAGCGCGATATCGGGGAAAGCCGCGCGCAAACCGGCGGATATCAGGCGGTCGGCGGCTTCGTCGGCCTCTGTCACGGGGCTGTTGTCCGATTTCGTCTGCACCCCGAAATCGGAGCGGGCGTATACGCGCATGATCTCGTCGCCCGCCAGCAGGGCAAGACGACGGATTTCGGACATAATCGCGGGGTTGGACATGGCGGTAGCCTTTTGTAAAGAATGTTGTCAGTATACCGCGTCTTTATGAACCTTCTGCCCGAGTCCGGGCAAGGGCGATTTTGTCAACGTCGGCGCGAATGGAAACGGCACGGATGATACACCGGACACGAAGAAACAGAACCATGCTCGGCGCTGCGGTCACGTTCGTCGAGTTGCTGTATCATTCCATCGTGCGCGACATCCGCAAGCAAAGCGGCAATGCCGCGCTGGGTTTCTTCATCGTTATGGCGCAAAGTCTGGTGATGCTGGCTGTATTTGCGCTGATGTATACCGTTCTCGGCCTGCGGACACTGGCCATTCGCGGCGACTTCGTTGTTTTCCTGCTGACCGGGATTTTTCTGCTCCTGACCCATAACCGCGCCATCCAGTCCGTGATGAAGGGAGCCTCGCCCACCGACCCCATGAACCTTCACACCCCCATGAACACGCTGCTCAGCATTGCCGCGACCGCATTGTCCGGCCTTTACATGAATATCATGAGCATCGTTGTTATCCTGTTCGTGGTGAATATGCTGCGCGGGAGTCTGGAGCTGTATAATCCGGCCGGCCTGCTGTTGCCGTTTTTCTTTGCCTGGGCCAGCGGTGTTGCCATCGGGATGCTGTTTCTGGTCGCGCGCCCGTTTGCACCACGGGTGGTCCCGATACTCTCGCAGATGTATCGCCGCGCCAATATGATAACCAGCGGCAAGATGCTGCCGGCAAACTATATGACCGCCGGAATGGTGCAGTGGTTCTCGTGGAATCCGTTGTTCCATGTAATCGACCAGTCGCGCGGGGAAGCCTTCGTCAATTACACACCGTTGCGCTCGAATATGGAATATCCGATCTATTTCACCATCGTTGCCCTGACCCTCGGCCTGATGGTCGAGGCCTGGCTGCGGAAAAACATGAGCGCCAGCTGGGGCAAGAGGTAGACTATGGACAATATCGAACCGAAGGGCACCCTTGCCCTGCAAACTATCGCCATGCCGGCGGATACGAATGCCAACGGCGATATTTTCGGTGGCTGGCTGATGGCGCAGATGGACCTCGGGGCCTCGGTGGTGGCGCGGGCGCGCTCCAGGGGCAAGGTGGCGACGGTGGCGGTGAATGCCATGACGTTCCACAAACCGGTGCTGGTCGGGGATCTGGTCTCGATCTATTCGGAATTGCAAAAGGAGGGCACCA
>JALSHL010000043.1 GCA_026982255.1 Paracoccaceae bacterium
TGAAGCTGGCCTGGTCCAGAATGACCTTGCGCTGGACACCGGTCCAGAAGGATTTGCTGACGTTTCGAAATTCGATCATATCGGTGCGACTATAGCCTGTTTTGCAACGGATACATCCGTTTTATCGCCACAGTATCGCCAAACAGGTTACCGGAATGCAAATCGTGCGTCCCGTGCGTCACTCGACCCTGGTAACACGCATCAGCTTGCCGACAACAATCGCAATCGCCGCCGCGCCGAAACTGAACAGCGCGCCCATCTTGGCCGCATCCTGCACCAGCCCCTTGTCAAAGGCGACCGAGGCTACAAACAACGAGACGGTAAAACCGATCGCCGCCACAAATCCCAGCACGACCAGATCGGAATTGCGCATCCCCTCGGGCAGCCCCAGCTTCAGCGGCCCCGACGCAATCGTCCCCATTACCCAGATACCGAGCGGTTTGCCGATCACCAGACCGGCCAGAACCAGCCAGGTTGCCTCGCCAATGGCGCTGAACAGCACACCCGCATTGGCCAGTCCGAACAGGAACAGCACAATCTCCACCGGAATTTTCAGGCTGTGCTCCGCCCGGTTCAACAGGTCGCCGAGGTATTTTTCCGCTTCGGAGTAGATGCCGAAAGCCCGGTCCGCATGCGGTATGGCCATCACCACCGGCAACAGGCCTAGCGCCGGATTGATACCGGAATTCTGGAACCCGAACCAGCTGACAATCCCCGCAAGGGCATAGGGCCAGATGCCCAGTTTATCACGCACCCAGGTGGATACCGGCTTATCCGGATCACCGCGATCCAGCTTCACCGGCAACCAGTTGGCGAGAAAATAGACGGAAAGCGCGGCCGCCACGGACATGAGTAACCACTGGATTGCCAGTTCGCCCGAAGGATAGAACACGGCCAGAATAATCAGCCCCGCCGCATCGTCGGCAATCGCCAGCAACAGCAGGAACCGCACGGCCGGATGCCCTGCACCGAACACAATACGCCCGATCAGATAGGAAAACGCGATATCGGTGGCCGTCGGAATGGCCCAGCCGTCGGAAAAATCGTTGAATGTATCGGGCCACAGGAAATAGGCCATGCCCAGATAGACCAGAATCGGCCCCAGCATCCCGCCCGCCGTAGCGACCAGCGGAGTCATCGCCTTGCGTCCGCGCAGCGATCCGTTCTTGAGGATCACCGCCTCCCAGACCTCCTTGCCCGCCATAGCGAAGAACAGGGCCATCAGGACCTCGTTTACCAGAAAATGCAGGGTCAGTATCCGTATGGACTCGCCGTTTTCATCCACGCCATGCAGGCCGATAAACGGATTTCTCCAAAGCTCCGCCTCGACGAAATGCTCGTAGCTTTCGTAATCCATGTTGGCCCAGAACAGGGCGATCAACGCCCCGAAAATCAACAGCAGGGAATACTGGCTCAGAAAATTCCAGACGCGATACATATTGGTCTCCTAGTGGTATGGAAGCGTATCTAAACCCGGCAAAGCAATTCTGCAATCACTAAACACAACAATTCCGCGCCCGTCCCGTCTTGCCAATTCCGCAAGGGGGTATATGTAGGCGCAAAGACCGGAGGACCCCCAATGCAAACGCCGCTCGACATTGCCCACAGCGCCATGGAGGCCGCCCCCGACGACGGAGCGCTCAGCCTGAAATACTACGAGCGGCTCGCCGATGCGGAGCTGTTTCTGATGCTGGAGGAAGAGGCCCGCGATGATTCTGCCCGCCCGCTGGTTTTCGAAACCGCCGAGGGCCGCTTTGCTCTGGTGTTCGACCGCGAGGAACGTCTGGCCGAGTTTGTCTCCAGCCCCACCCCGTTCGTGGCCATGTCGGGCCGCCGCATCGCCGGAATTCTGGCCGGAGAGGGTATCGGCCTCGGTGTCAACCTCGGCGCGCCTTCCTCGATGTTGCTGGAACCCCATGCTGTGGACTGGCTGCACAGTGCGCTCGGGGCGAAATCCGTGCAGACTGAAGCCCGGGCGGTAGAGTTTCAGCCCCCCGCCGGTCTGCCCGAATCCCTGATAGAGGCCTTCGATACCAAGCTGGCCAATATGTCCGGCGTGGCCGCCGCGGCCTATCTGACCGCTGTGCGCTACGATGACGGTCGGCGCGGCCATATGATGGCCCTGATCGACGTGCCCGAAGCGGCCCGCGCCGGTGTCGCCGAAGCCTTTGCCGAAGCCCTGCAATTCAGCGGGATAGAGGCCGGAGAACTGGATGTGGCGTTTCTTGAACCGGACGACCCGCGCCTCGATGCACTGGTCAAAACCGGTCTCGGCTTCGAAATTCCCGAACTGATCCTGCCCAAGGCCCCGCAACCGCTCGCACCGGGGATGGACCCCGACAATCCGCCGAAACTGCGTTAATATTTCTCCAGCGCGCGGATCAGGTCCAGCTTCATGGCCCGCACGATGTCGCGCCCGATTTCGCCGCGCAGTTCCTCGCGCACAACCTCGCGCACCATGTCGCGCAGCATCTCCTCGTCGATAGCGGGGTTGGCAATGGCAAAGCTCTCGCCGGGTTCGACAGGGGGCGCGTGGGGGATTTCTTCGGTTCTTTCCAGTATCTCGGGTGTTTCGGAAACCTTTTCCGGCTCCGCTTCCGGTTCCGGCGTTTCGGTTTTCGGGGGTTTTTTCACCCGCATATGCGGCTGTAATACCAGAAGCGACCGTTTCTCCGGCTTTTCCGCAACTTCGGGCGCGGGTGCGCCGTCCATGCGTGAACGGGTTTCCTTGCGCACCATTTTGCGAATGGCCGCCAGAACCGAATCCAGCCCCTCATTTCCCGATGTATTGGCCGTTTCGTTCACTTTGCCCTCATAGAGGTCCCCTCGCCCCGCCACCAGATATACGGCCATGCGGCAGGCAATTCAAACGGCGATTCCGCAATCGGCTAATTCCAGCGATCCGCAATGGCGTCCAGCACCTTGCCACCGCTGAATGTGGACAGCGGCGCATCCTTCACCGCATCGAAATGCACATCCGGATCATAGGACGGTATCCCGAGCGCCAGATTTTCGACCGTGAGCAAGCCCATCGACGACAACAGATTGAAAACGGCGACATATTCGTCCCGTTGCGCGGTTGCCAGATTGGATTTCGCGGTCAGCAGGTTCTGTTCCGCATCCAGCAGGTCCAGCGTCGTGCGCGCACCCAGTCGGGTTTCTTCCTTTATACCGTCATAGGCGATCTGGCTGGCCTCGATCTGCAACCGCGCCGCGGTGATCGACGCCCGCGCCACCTGCACGTTCGACCAGGCCGAGGCGGTGGACTGGCGCACCGACCGCATGGCGTCCTGCGTCGACGCCTTGCGGCTGGCCAGAATTTCCGCCGCCGAACGCATGGCGCTGGACAGCGCCCCGCCCTGATAGATCGGCACCTGCCCGGTCAGGGCAATAGTTGCGTTGGTCTGCTCGGTTGCAAAGATCGCGGTCGAGTTGGAATATTCCACACTCGCACCCAGCCCGAGCGTCGGCGACCGCGAGGCCCGCGCCCGCGCCAGATCGAACTCCGCCGCCTTCTCGTTATAGCGCGCCGCGACAATCGCGGGATGTTCCCGCATGGCAATCGACTCTGCCTCGGCCAGGCTGCCCGGCAGCGCGGGCAAAGCCGGCGGGTTCTGCAAATTCACCGGCGCGGTTCCGATCACGGCCCGATATACCTCTTTCGACAGATCCAGCGCCCCCTTACTGGCCGCCAGCGAGGTTTTCGCCGCCGCCAAACGCGCCTCGGCCAATGCCACCTCGGTGCGGGTCACAGCGCCGACCTCGAAACGGTCGCGGGTCGCCTGCACCTGCTGGCCGATCAGCTTGACGTTGTTCTTTGCCAGCGCCAGCAAACGCTGGTCACGCCGCACATCCAGATAGGCAATCGCCGCCTGCAACAACACGCCCTGCTCGGCCGCACGCAGGTTGGCCTGCATGGCAAAAACGGAATTTTCCGCGGCGCTGATGGCATCCCGTGTGCGACCTCCGTCAAACAGCATAAGGTTGGCATTGAGCGAAGCGCGGAAATTGTCGATGGGATCCCCCGCCCCCGCATCCAGCGAATGGGTCTGGCTCGCCGTGGCCGAAGCGCTGAGCGAGGGCCGCAATCCTGCCCGCGCCTGTGCCACGCTCTCGTCCTGCGCCCGAAGCCCCGCGCGCGTCGACTCCAGCGAAGGGCTGGTCTGATAGGCTTGCCGCAAGGCCTCCTGCAAGGTCGTCGCATAGCCCGCCGGAGCAAACCCCAGTCCGGCAATTCCCAAAACCAATATACCGGCCCCGAATTTTCCGAGCATGCGCGAATCCCCTTTAGTTACTTCAGCTATCCGACACCTAGTTTAGTTATAGGTCAATAGCTAGAGGCTAGAACGTAAATTCTTTCTTCGCGGCAAACCCCGGCAGAACCGGAACCGTGGCATCGAAAACCGCATCCCAGCTGATGCCATTCGGTCCCTTGACCCCGACCCGGCACTCGCCATCCGGTCCGTCAACGAAGATCGCGCCGATACGTCCGCCCTCTTTCAGTTGCTCCAGAATCGAATCGGGCATCACCTCGATCCCGCCCTCGACAACGATCACATCATAGGGAGCGTGCTCCGGCGCGCCGGCCACCAGCGGGGCCACATGCACAACCGCATTGTCGGCAGACTGCTCGGACAACATGGTTTCGGCCTCTTTGGCCATCGTCTCGTTTTCCTCAAGCGCGACAACAGCCTCGGACAGGCGCGCGATAACAGCGGTCGAATAGCCCAAACCGGCCCCGACATTCAAAACCAGTTCGTCGGGCTGGATATTCAGCTCTTCCAGCATCTTCGCCAACACGCGCGGCGCCATTTCAACCCGTCCACCGCCGAGCGCGACATCCTCGCCCATATAGGCAACACTGCGCTTGTCGGCCGGCACGAACACCTCGCGCGGGACATTCAGCATGGCATCGATAACAGGATAAAGGGTGACATCGGAGGGGCGGACTTGTCCGTCAACCATCGCGGTGCGGGCGGCTTGATAATCGATCATGGAACGGGCCTCTGTTAATGGGCTAGATGCGCGTCTTTTGCCACATATCGCAGGCGGGGGCAATGTGCTCGTTAGCGCTTGCACAGCTTAATGCCGCTTGCTATAGCACCCCAACCACACCAAGGTCGGCGAGTTGGCGGAGTGGTTACGCAGCGGATTGCAAATCCGTGTACACCGGTTCGATTCCGGTACTCGCCTCCACTTCCCTAGGGCGTAGACCTATAAATCAGAATGTGATTCAAGATATGAAACAGGGAGGTTTTCATGTCTGGAACATTTTGGTTAACGGAAGAACAATTCAGCAAAATCAAGCCACTATTGCCGAACAAGC
>JALSHL010000044.1 GCA_026982255.1 Paracoccaceae bacterium
GTCCGCGTCAACCTTTGCCAGCGAATGCTTGCGCCAGTTTACGTCGTCGCGATCGGGGTAATCCTCGTGCGCATGGGCGCCGCGGGACTCTTTGCGGGCCTCGGCGGAATTGATCGTTGCCAGCGCATTCGGCATCAGGTTGGTCAGCTCCAGTGTCTCCATCAGGTCGGAGTTCCAGACCATCGAGCGGTCCGTGACTTTGAGGTCCGAGAGCTTGGCGGCAACGGCGGCCATTTTCTCGACGCCTTCGGCCAGGGATTTCGAGGAGCGGAACACGGCGGCATCGTTTTGCATGGTTTTCTGCATTTCCAGACGCAGCTCGGCAGTGGGCACCGTCCCGTCCGCATGGCGCAGCCCGTCGAAACGTTCCATGGCCTGATCGAGCGAGGCCTGGTTCAGCGGCGCGTTCTTCTCGTTCGGATCGACGATTTCACCGGCGCGGATGGCGGCGGCGCGGCCGAATACCACAAGGTCGATCAGCGAGTTGGAGCCGAGACGGTTCGCACCGTGGACCGAGGCGCAGCCGGCCTCGCCCACGGCCATCAGGCCGGGTAGGACACGGTCGGGGTCGTCCTCGGTCGGGGCCAGAACCTCGCCGAGGTAATTGGTCGGGATGCCGCCCATGTTGTAGTGGACGGTTGGCAGAACCGGAATTGGCTCTTTGGTGACATCGACACCGGCAAAGATTTTCGCGCTTTCGGAAATACCCGGCAGACGCAGCGCCAGCGTTTCCGGCGGCAGGTGGTCGAGGTGCAGGTAAACGTGGTCCTTGTTCGGACCGACGCCACGCCCCTCGCGAATTTCGATGGTCGAGCAGCGGGAAACCACATCGCGCGAGGCCAGATCCTTGTAGGTTGGCGCATAGCGTTCCATATACCGCTCGCCCTCGGAGTTGGTCAGGTAGCCGCCTTCGCCGCGGGCGCCCTCGGTGATCAGCATGCCGGCGCCATAAATACCGGTGGGGTGGAATTGCACGAACTCCATGTCCTGAAGCGCGTGTCCCTGACGCGCCAGCATACCGCCACCGTCTCCGGTGCAGGTGTGGGCCGAGGTGCAGGAGAAAAACGCGCGGCCGTAACCGCCGGTCGCCAGCACGGTCATCTTGGCGTTGAAGCGGTGCAGGGTGCCGTCGTCGAGCTTCCAAGCCAGAATGCCCTGACACTGGCCGTCCTCGGACATGATCAGGTCGATGGCGAAATACTCGATGAAAAATTCCGCGTCGTGTTTCAGCGATTGGCCGTAAAGCGTGTGGAGCATGGCATGGCCGGTGCGGTCGGCGGCGGCGCAGGTGCGCTGCACGGGGGGGCCTTCGCCGAATTCTGTGGTGTGGCCGCCGAACGGGCGCTGATAGATTTTGCCTTCTTCGGTGCGCGAGAACGGAACGCCGTAGTGTTCCAGCTCGTAAACCGCTTCGGGGGCATTGCGTGCCAGATATTCCATCGCGTCGGTATCGCCGAGCCAGTCGGAACCCTTGACGGTGTCATACATATGCCACTGCCAGTTGTCCGGCCCCATGTTCGACAGAGAGGCGGCAATCCCGCCCTGTGCTGCAACTGTGTGGGAGCGTGTCGGGAAAACCTTGGTCACACAGGCGGTTTTCAACCCCTGTTCGGCCATGCCCAGCGTCGCGCGCAGGCCCGCACCACCGGCGCCGACAACGACGACATCATAGGTGTGATCGATATATTCGTAAGAAGACATTGGAAACTCCGGGGCCTAGAGGGCGATTTTCAGAACGGCGAATACACCGAGCGCGATGAACAGCCAGCAAAACAGCGTGTTGCCGAGCAGCAGTGCGGTGCGCATGGCCTTGCCGTGCACGTAATCCTCGATCACCACCTGCAAGCCGAGGCGCAGATGCGTGAAGGCGGTTACGAAAAACAGGATGGCGACGACGGCGTTGAACGGGTGGCCGTAGCTGTGCAGGACGTTTTCGTATTCCCCGCCCAGATTGCGGGCAAAGGGGATAACGAACAGAACCGCCAGCGGCAGCAGGGCGATGGCGGTGATGCGTTGCAGGGTGAAATGCCCGACGCCTTCCTTGGCGGAGCCGAGGCCGAGGACGCGTTTCTTGTCGGTAAGATAGCTCATGTCGTTTCCCCTCAGGCGATCAGCAGAATGATGATGGTCAGCACGACCGAGGCGACGAAAACGGCGATGCCGGTTTTTTGTGCGGTCTCTTTTTCAAGGCAATAACCCATGTCCCAGAACAGATGCCGGATTCCGTTGCAGAAGTGATAGGACAGCGCCCAGAGCGAGCCGACGAGAACCAGAATGCCGAACCAGCTGGTCAGGGAACCGTCGATGGCCCCGAAGCTCTCGGGGCCGGTCGAGAGGGCCAGAAACCACCAGACGATCCACACCAGCGCCAGCGTCATGCCGACGCCAGTGATACGATGGGTGATGGAGGTGATCATCGACATTTGCGGACGATACACCGACAGATGCGGCGATAACGGCCGGTCGCCCCGATTTACGTCAGACATGGTTCTCTCCCGTAGATAGTAGAATTCCGGCGCAATCGCGGAATCCTCCCGCGTCGCCAAACTTGCGGTGATGCTAGCGTCTGCGCCTGCTGTTTCCCAGAGCTAACCCGCAAACTACGGGATTCAAATTCCGATTCTTCTGTTTTGTGATCACCAAATAAAATATCGTGATCACAATGGAGGAAAGGCGCGGGTCAAAGGTGGAACATATTCGTTGCACATGATTATCGTCTGGTCGTTGGAGTCATAAAAGGCGTTGTCCTCGTCGCAATCGACCAGATCGACGTTTACAGTGAAGCCCGGGTCGTAAGTTTCGTTGAGAACCGCGATTGAATTCCGGATGACTTGTTGTGCAGCCGTTACATAGGCGTCGGCAGATTCATCCACGTTGCGCACTACGATCCAGTCGTCTCCAGATTTGTCCCGTTCTATCCGGCGCAAAACCCTTGTCCATGCACTTTCGACCATTGCGCGCTCGTCCTCGCAGAAATCCGCGCGATCTTCGGGCAGGGCGTTGTCCTCGGCAAATGTCTGGCGGGCGTTTACATCGCCGCCGTAATACAGGCAAATCAGGGTGTAGTAGCGCATCATATCGGGCGAGTGGGTGTCCGAGAAATCCAGCTCCACCCCTTTCGATTTGCGAGCGAGCTGCACATACTGGTCGGCACTGGCCCATGTGATCTGCTCGGCGCGCAGGGGATCGTGCAGAATTTCGGTTAACACCAGCGCGAAACTGTCGGCGGCGTCTTCCTCGCGGGCAAAGACCGGCAGGTGCATCAGGTCGATCAGCGCATGGCCGAATTCGTGATAGAATGTCGCCAGCACGTTCCCCTCGACGTAGCTCATGGTGTCGATGCTGAAGGGAATTTCCTTGGAAGAGTCGGGCACCTTCTGGTGCGATTTGTCGGTGACTTTCCCAGCGAAGGCGGCTCCGGCGAGCATCAGGCAGGTTGCGGACAGTGCAATGGTTTTTTTCATAATGATTCCTTTTCTAGCGCGGAATCAAACACCAATAATCGAGATCAAGCAACACTTCCGGACGGTATTTGCCATCCTCACCACGCAGAGGAAAAGTTCCGGCAGCGTCCTTGACAGCCACCAGTCGCAGGCGCAGCGCGCCGATGCTGTCACTGATTTCCGCCTTGTCCAGCACTTCGGACCAAGCGCGGACCGTGTCGCCGGCAAAGCACGGGTTGGCGTGTGTTCCGGCGTTGATCCCGACGATCATCTGCGCGTTGGCCAGCCCGTTGAAGGACAGCGCCCGTGCCATCGAGATCACATGGCCGCCGTAAATCAGCCGCTTGCCGTCGGGGCGGTTGGTGGCGTCGAAATGCACCTTGGCAGTGTTCTGCCACAGACGCGTGGCGAGCATGTGTTCGGCCTCCTCGATGGTCACCCCGTCCACATGGTCGATTTTCTCGCCGATGTTATAGTCGCCCCAGCGGTGTTTTTCCCCTGCCAGAGCGAAATCGTAGTTGCTGAAATCCAGCCCTTCCGGAACGACGAGGTCGCCGGCCGCGAGTTCCTTTTTCAGTTCGGGAATCACTGTTTCCGGCGCGGGCGCGTTGTGATCACGTTTGCGCACCATCACCCAGCGCACATATTCCAGAACAGCCTCGCCGTGCTGGTTCCGTCCGGTGGAGCGCACCCAGACCACGCCGGTTTTGCCGTTGGAGTTCTGCTTGACCCCGATCACCTCGGATGTGGTCACGAGCGTATCGCCCGCATAGACCGGCCTTAGAAACCGCCCTTCGGCATAACCGAGGTTGGCCACCGCATTCAGCGAGACATCCGGCACGGATTTCCCGAACACCACATGAAAAGCGGCCAGATCCTCGATCGGGCTTTCCGGCAGGCCGCAGGCACGGGCGAATTCGTCCGAGGAATACAACGCAAACCGCGTCGGGTAGAGCGCAGTATAAACCGCCCGCTCCCCGCCCGAGATGGTGCGCGGCACGGCGTGGGTCAGGACCTGACCGACCGTGTAATCCTCGAAAAAATTGCCCGTGCTTGTCTTGCTCATCCTAGACGGCTCCCAGTTTCATGTCCGGTGTGTATTCCCCGTCGTATTCTTTCACGACGGCCTGCGCGCAGCGGGTGACGCCCCGCGCGGAGTCGAAAGATATGGTCGGATCGCCATGCAGCGACCAGCCCTTGGACAGGGCTTCGGTGACCTTGTGGCAGAAGGCCGAGGTGTCATCCTCGGTCAACAAGCGGTAAACAAGCATCAGTTTCCTCCGAACGGCGACGGGCCGATATAGGTGTGGATGGCTGCGATCACGCCATACAGCACAATCGCGATAATGGCGGTTCTGATATCGCCCTTGATGGTCCCGCCGGTCGGGCGTTCCCAGGCGCCGGCCTGCATGTTGATCAGCAGCATATTGGCAATTGCCCACAGGCCCAGCCCGCCGAACAGCACGATCGAGGCCATATCACCATTCACCAGCAAATGCGCGACCGACCAGACGATGATACCGGCCAGCATCGGGTGGCGGATTTTCTCGCGTGCGATCCCCTTGCCTTTACCGGCGCCCAGCAGGAACACGGCGACCAGCATCAAGGCGTTGTTCAAGTGGACGCCCCAGGTCGGCGGCAGGTAGACGACTTCTTCGGGCGCCGCCCTGAAGCCCTTGACCATCAGGATGGTTGCGACCAGCAGCACGATCCCCATCACGGCCTTGGTGGGCATTACGCCCAGTGTGTTATCCATGCCGGCGCGCAGGTCCGGCGCCATGCGTTTGAAAAAATGGCCCAGAACCCAGATGGCCAGACCGATATAGAGCGTTGTCATGTGTTTTCCCCTTTTATGACTGCCGGTCTGCGATC
>JALSHL010000045.1 GCA_026982255.1 Paracoccaceae bacterium
ATGCACGCAGGTGCGCAGGATCTCGTTGGCGCGTTCAATGCCGGGATCGGCGAGTTGCTCGGGGGTAAACGTCGTTTGCATGTCAGCCCATCAACCCTTTGTTAAGAATGCCGCGCGGGTCGAATTTGGCCCGCAGCGCAGCGCTTATTCTGGCGATTGGCGCGGCTTCGGGATGGAACACCGGCAGGTTTGCCCTGGTTGCGTCATCCGCCCGGATCAGGGTGGCGTGGCCCGCGATCCCCTCCAGCGCAGGGCGCATGTTTTTGCCCGCAGGGGTCAGCGCCCACAGCAACCCGCCGGCCCAGTCATAGATCACATCGCAGGCACCCAGCCCGCGCAACGCCGCACCAAGGCGCGGACCGTCGGAAGGTTTGACCGAAAACCGCCAGACATCGCCCTTCCGGTCTGCAAAGGGTTTGACGTCGCGGATGGTGGACCAGTCGAAATCGACGGTTTTGCCGCCGAGCCGTTTTTCCAGTTCCGCCGCGCGATATTTCACCGACCCTTCCAACCCCTCGACCCGCGCCAGCGTTTGCCCTGTGGCGGGGATATGGGCGGCGGCGTTGACATCGAAAGGCGAACCGAGCGCATCGGCCAGCGCGGCAATGGCCTGCGCGTCGTCCAGCCCCTCGACCATCACAGTGGCGGAGGCTTCGGGCGCGGGCAGGACCTTGAAGCTAACCTCGCTCAACACGCCGAGGGTGCCGTAACTGCCCGCCATCAGCTTCACCAGATCATAGCCGGTAACGTTCTTCATCACGCGGCCGCCGTTTTTCAGGATATGTCCCTGCCCGTTGACAAAGCGCACCCCGATCAGGCTGTCGCGGCACGCCCCCGCCTGAATGCGGCGCGGACCGGAGGCATTGGTGGCAACAATTCCGCCGATGGTCGGTTCGCCCGTGGTGCCCTGCAACGGGCGCAGGTCGACCGGCTCGAACGGCAGGCGCTGGTTTTCCGCCGCCAGTGCCGCGCGGATTTCGGAAACCGGCGTGCCGGCACGGGCCACCAGCGTCAGGGCGCCGGGTTCGTAAAGCGTGATGCCGGACAGGCCACCGGTATGGAGCGGCTCGCCCTCCACATGACCGATCTGTCGCGTGCCGCCGCCGACAATCGCCAGCGGGGTTTTGGCCGAGGCGATGGCCTCTGCCAGCTCTTTCTCGTCAGTGGGGGTCACGCGACTCTCCGGCTTTCGGTGTCTTCGAGGGGGAATACCTTGGCGGGGTTCAGCAACCATTTCGGGTCGAACACGTCTTTTACATCCATCTGCGCGGCGATGTCGTCGGGCGTATACTGCACCCCCATCAGGTCGCGTTTTTCGATGCCGACGCCGTGTTCGCCAGTCAGACAGCCGCCAACCTCGACACAAAGCGTCAGGATATCGGCGCCGAATTTCTCGGCCAGTTCCAGATCGCCCGGTTTGTTGGCATCATAGAGGATCAGCGGGTGCATATTGCCGTCGCCCGCGTGGAACACATTGCCGACGCCGAGGCCGTATTTTTCCGACATTTCGGTGATGCGTTTCAGCACCAGCGGCAACTGGCTGACCGGAATCGTGCCGTCGAGACACATGTAGTCGTTGATCTGCCCCATCGCCCCGAAGGCGGCCTTGCGGCCCTTCCAGATGTTGGCGGATTCCTCGGCGCTCTGGCTCTCGCGCAACTCGACTGGGTTGTGGCTGCGGGCGATGGCCTTGATTTTTTCCAGTTGCTCGGTGATTTCGGCTTCGGAGCCTTCGACCTCGACGATCAGCAGGGCCTCCACATCGGGATAGCCTGCACCGACAAATTTCTCGGCGGCGCGAATGACGGGGCGGTCCATGAATTCGATCGCTACCGGCAGAATACCCGCCTTGATGATGTCGGAGACACAAGCCCCCGCAACCTCGTTGGAATCAAAACCGATCAGCACGGGGCGCGCGCCTTCGGGTTTGTGCAGGATGCGCAGGGTGGCCTCGGTCACCACACCAAGCTGCCCTTCGGAACCGGTGATCAGGCCCAGCAGGTCGTAACCGGCGGCGTCCAGATGCCCCCCCCCGATCTCGATCACCTCGCCTTCCATCGTCACCATGGTCACGCCCATCAGGTTGTTGGTGGTAACACCGTATTTCAGGCAATGCGCCCCGCCGGAGTTCATGGCGATATTGCCCGCAATAGCGCAGGCCAGTTGCGACGAGGGATCGGGGGCATAGAAAAAATCCATCGCCTCGACCGCGCCGGTCACCGACAGGTTGGTGCGGCCCGACTGCACGCGGATATAGCGGTCGTCATAGTTGGTCTCCAGCACCCTGTTCAGGCGCGACACGCCAAGGATAACCGAATCTGCTGTCGGCAGCGCCCCACCGGCCAGCGAGGTGCCGGAGCCGCGCGGGACGACAGGAACGCCTTCGTCGTGGCAGATTTTCAGAACGGCGGCGACTTCTTCGGTGTTGGCGGGCAGCACCGCCACCAGCGGCGGACAACGGTAGGCGCTGAGCGCATCGCATTCATAGGCTTTGACTTCCTGCTCGTCGGCGATCACCGCCCCTTCGGGCAGGACCGATTGCAGGCGGGTGACAATCTGCTGCTTGCGGGCCAGAATTCCGCTGTCGGGTATCGGCAATTCCATTGCAAAACTCTCCTTTGGTAAGATTATATTACCAATTTGCCCCGATTGCAAAGGGAAACGAGGCTATCTACTATCCGTTCCAATATCTTTCGTCGCCATGCACAATTTGCGCAATATGCGCGTTCTCATACCCCTGCAACCCACTTATGGAAATACGAAAATGACGCTTTCCACCGGACTAATCGACGCTGTGCGCGCCCGCTTTGCCCATGTTGACTCCTGCCCCTTTCAGGGGCCGCGCATATTCTTTGAAAACGCCGGCGGGGCGTTGACCCTGAATTCGGTGGTGGAAACCTCGGCCAGGTTTGCGGCGATTCCCGACAATCAGGGGCGGGACAATCCGGCATCGCAGGCACTGGTCGGGGTGATCGCGCGGGCCAAGGCGGACATGGCGCTGTTCATGAATGCCACCGGCGGGCAATTCATCGCGGGCGAAAGCGGCACGGAACTGCTGTTCCGCCTGATCCGCGCCGCCTGTCTGGGGACGGGCACCGGCACGGTGGTCGGCTCGACACTGGAACATCCGGCCTCGCGCTCGGCGGCGGCAAAATGGGCGGATGCGGCGGGGATGGCGCATATTTGCGTGCCGCATGACAATGCGACCGGCACGGTGCGGGCGGCGGACTACCTGCCCCATATCGGGGCGGATACAAGGGTCGCGACGATTTTGCATACTTCGCCGGTAACGGGGATGGGGGTCGATGTGGCGGAAATCGCGGCGGCGATCCGTGCGGTCTCGCCCGACTGTTTTATCATCGTGGACGGGATTCAACACGCGGCGCACGGGCGGCTGGATATCGACAGCTACGACATCGACGGCTATGTGGTTTCGCCCTACAAGATGTTCTCGCGCCACGGCTACGGCATTGCATGGCTATCGGAGCGGCTCGCCGCCCTGCCGCACCAGAAACTGGACGGCGCCCCCGCCGACAGTTGGGAGATGGGGACCCGCGACACCGGCGCCTATGCGACATTTTCCGATGTGGTGCGATACTTCGAGTGGCTCGGCAGCGCGGTTTCGGACGCCGCCGGGCCGCGTGCGAAAATCGAGGCGGCGGGCGAGGCTATCCATGCGCAGGAGGCCGCGTTAACCGAGGCGATGCTGCACGGCACCGGCAGCCTGAAAGGACTGGCGGATATGGAGCGGGTTGAAATCATCGGCGGCGTGGACAATCCGGCGCGCGAGGGGCTGGTCTCGCTGGTGGTGAACGGCGTGGACACGGCAGAGGTAGTCGCGCGACTGAACGCCGAGGGTATCCGAACCCATATCCGTCGCGCCGACCATTACTCGCGCAATGTGCTGGACCCGCTGGGGCTGGCGGATTGCGTGCGGGTGTCCATGTGCCACTACAATACCGTTGGCGAAGTGGCGCAGTTTCTGGCGGTGATGGAGGAGATCGCGGGCTAACGGCTCTCGAACCGCCACGCCCAGAGCGACAGGCCGGCGATCAGCAACAGCACCAGCCAGCCGGGGGCGAGCGGGGTGACGCGGATGTCCTCTACCGTATAGGCATCGCGACGTGGCAGGCCGAGCCAGCCGTTACCGGCGGCAATGCGACCGTATCGGGTGCGGCGCACATCGGGGATGCCCCCGGACAGGGGGAATACTCCGCCGCCGGTTGTTTCGACCAGTGACAACAAATCGGGGCTGGTGCCGATCGGCTGTTCGAATTCACGGCTGGCAGCCGGACCGACCGCAACAAGGGTTTGCAAGTCACCGTTGCCGATCGTGTAGATACCGTTTTCCGTTGCGGTGAATATGGTCTGCCGTTTCCCGTCGGCAGCCGCTTGCAACAAGGCTGTTCCGGTCTGGCCGGAAGGTGCTGTGAATTGCACACTGTCGGGCACCGAGCCAAGCGAGCGGCGGGTGACTGTCACCTGTTTGCCGCTGGCGGTGGCGCTCAGGACCTCTTCTTCCAGTTCCGGCTCTTTCATCAGCCAGTGGGCAAGACGGCGCAGCAGTTCGGCTTGCGGCCCGCCCCCCTCGACCCCGCGCGACCAGAGCCAGACCTGATCCGAGCCGAGCAGGGCTATGCGCCCCTCGCCCACCCTGTCGAGTATCAGCAGGGGCCGGTTGTCGACCCCTTCCATCACCACATTGCCCGAACGCGGGGCCAGTTCGATCTGGCGGAACCAGCGGCCCCAGTTCGGGATCTCGGGTTGCGCGGGATCATAGGCCAGCGCCTCCAGCCCAGCAGTAACCGGATGGCGACGACCAAGCGGCGAGATGCGCGGCAGGAACCCTTCGGTATAGATGCGTCCCGTCGGCAGGGCGGGCAGGATGGCGCCGAGCGAGGAACGGGCGAGGCTTTCGACTCCGGCAAACCCCGGACCGGTGGTGACGAGGACAGCGCCGCCGCCCTCGACGTATCGCGCGATATTTTGCAGATAGGCGTCCGGCAGGATGCCTCGCAGACGGTAACGGTCAAAGATAATCAGGTCGAATTCCTGTATCTTGTCCATGAACAGCTCGCGCGTCGGAAAGGCGATCAGCGACAGTTCGGTCACCGGCACGCCGTCCTGTTTGTCGGGCGCGCGCAGGATAGTGAAATGCACAAGGTCCACCGCCGCATCGGCCTTGAGCAGGTTGCGCCATGTGCGCTCGCCCGCATAAGGCTCGCCCGAAACCAGCAGCACCCGCA
>JALSHL010000046.1 GCA_026982255.1 Paracoccaceae bacterium
GCCGGCAATAAGACCGCCCTCGGCCGCTTCCAGACCGGCGAGCGTTTCCGCATCCAGCTCTATCAGCGCCTCGCACCTGTCCGGGCTGCATGACTGCCAGATCAGCCTGATTTCGCTATCCTCGTCCGCAACCGGCCGGAACGCAAATCCATGCGGGAAATACACCCCTACCGGAACCCGCGCCGACAGGTAGTTTTTGGAACCGTCAGGACTGGAAAAAACCAGCAAATCGGTCAGAAATGCCCCGTCATCGCTGCGCACCAGCCTCTGTTCGAGCATACAGGCGGTTTCGTTAACCGCCAGCGCCTGACAATTCACTACCCATTGACCAAACCGTGCCCCGTTGGAGACCCGTTCGGGCTGGTTCGCCGTGTCCTGTGCCGCCAGCATCTGGACACCGAATATATTCGGCACCAAAAGTGCAATGGCAAGGCTTACGGCCCGCAATCGCCGGACCGGAGTGTTGAAAAGGGTTCTGGGCATAGTAGTCCTCCTGCTTCGGGGTATTGTTTTCTAGAATGTCATGGCAATGTTCAGGTGCAGGCTGGGTTCGGAATCTCCGCCTTGCCCCAGCACCTCGGAAAGGGGCCAGGCGGCTTGAAAATCGAAGCTCGCCCGTTCACCCCAACGGCCCGACAGGCCGATACCTCCCGCGCTGGCAACGCCTTGTCCTTGCCAGCCCCCGGGAGCCCGGTCAAAGGCCTGTCCGGCAGCAACAAAGGCAAAGGGGAGCAGCGACACGGCACCGGCCCCCATAGGGCGGGCGGCCTGGATTTCGGCTCTGGCCCACAGGCCCGTTTCACCTGCGGAAAGACCCGGAGGGTAGCCCGCAACCGCCTTCGGCGAGGTCACAGGAAACTGGAACCCCAAAGGAATGGGGTCGCCTGTCGCTACCTGTGCATTCCCGACAAGAGACAACCGCCCCCATTCGCCCTGCGCCACCGATACCTGTCCCGAGGCCGAAAGCAAACCGAAAGCGGCATTTTCAAGTCCGGCAATCCCGTCATCATACAACCCGCTAATAACACCGATACTCCAGGATGCCGCCAGACCACGGCCCTCCCCCGGATTATATCCACCGCTCAGCGACAGCGAAAAGGCCAGACCGGACTGGTCCCTGCTGGCAACACCCAATACGGAGGCCTGATCGTCGAAAGCCTCGAGCGAGGCAACCAGCCAGAGCGTTTTTTCCGGGCTGAGCACAAGCGGATGCGAAACATCGAACGTCAGGGACTGCTCAAACCCTTCGCGGTTGAGACTGCCGTCATCGGTTTCCCATTCACCGGACAGGGTCACCCCCAGCTTTGTGCCTTCCGAACCGACCGGTCGAATATAGCTGGCATTCAGCCAGTGCAGATTCCGGTCAAGCAGCATGTTGAATGCCAGCGTATCCCCGCTTCCGGTCGGGCTGTTGAACACCAGCTTTCCGGTGAAACGCGGATTTTCCGGATCGGTCCCGTAATTGTCCATATTGACCGAACCCTGTACGGCCGGAGGCTCTGCGAAACGGATTGTCAGGTCTGTTGTGCCAGGTTCGGCGCCGGGCGAAAAGCCGGCATCGGCCAGCAGGCCATCGGTCAGCGACAGCCGTTCCAGCCGCTCGCCTATTAACCGCGTATCGGCCAGAATTCCGCTACGCAACCCGAGCCGTCGGGATAGATAAGCCTCGGACAAGCGCCGGGAAACGGTAACAATCCGGCCGAGTCGGGCCTCGAACAATTCCAGCGTGACCACACCGCGGACAGGATCCGCCCCGACAACCCAGGCCTGTGCAAAGCTGATCCCTTCGGCGGCATAGAGCTCATTAATGGCCGAGGCCAGCACATCCGTGCCGGCAGTGGCAATCCTCGCTCCAATGAAGGGCGCCATCACGGCCTGTAGCCGCTCCGGGGAGAAATAGCCCGAAGGGCCGGCCAGAACCACTTCGCGCAGAACGAAAGAAACCGGCATGCGTTCCTGCACCGTTGTCTGCGCAGGCTGCGCCCCCGCCGAAAGTGCCGCCAGCGCCGCGGCTGCATCGGAGGGAGGCAAGGCCTGGGCCGCGACTCCCGCAGGCAATCCGGCCAGCAGCATGGCCAGACAGGCACTACATACTCTGTTTGACAGCATTATCAGCTTTCCCCCGCTACCGGACCATCTTGCGGCAGGACACCGTCAAGCGTCCAGAAAAATTGGACAACCGGATGTCCGACCGCACCCGCAGAGAGCTGCGCCGGAACCAGCAGGCCCAGCCGGAGCGCCCGGCGCAACTGGCGCAACAACAGCGCGCGACGGGACGGCCGGTTTACTTCCGTGTCCAGGATACGCAGGGTTGCCTGTGGGCCCGCTATCATATCGCGGTACAGGTTTGGCGATGTCAGATCACCAATATCGGGAGTCGAGGCGAAAATATCGCCCTCGGTAACCTGGTTGCCGCGGAAAGAATCGGCTGTAACCGAGATCGTGCCCGTGCCGCCGATCTGGGCGACATCAAGGGCGCCATCGACACGCAGATCGACCACATCGGTTTCGCTGAGAATAACCCCGGCATTCAGGTCACCGGCCACATCGAGGGCAATTTCCCCCTGCGCCAGCGCCCTGAGCGTGCCAACAGAAGAGGCCGGCAGGCGCAATGGTGCGCCACCGGTGCCAAGAGAACCGCCCAGCGCCAGCAGGGAAACCTGATCGCCCGCGAGCGTGGCAATGGCGCCGGAGATGCTCCCGTAGGCCGAGGCAATACTGATATTTCCGGCCGGAACCAATGCACCGTCCCCCGAGATCAGACCGGCATCGGCCAGTGTCACACTGCCCAGCGCCATATACTCGATATCCCCGCCTCCGAGGTTTACCAGAGAGGATATTTCCACATCGTTTATGGTGGAAATCAGATGCAAATCGCCGATTTCGACCAGAACATCGAGACTGGCCACATCCACCCAGAACCCGCCGGGGCTGCTGGTCTCGATCGATCCCGCCTGTATCACCCCGCGGCTGGTGCCAATGGGCGCTGCAACAGTCGTGGCATTTGCCGCCACGCTGCCCAGCACACCGGTTGCGGTCAGGTTAATCTCGGAATCGACCCCGTAGGTTACCAGAGATGACAGCACCATATCGCCCAGAGAAGCGAGCGTGATCGAGCCTGTTCCGGCATCAACCATGGTGTATTCGTCCATTACCAGCCCGCCCTGTTGCGCCAGCAGGGTCACATCGCCACCGTTGCTGTTCAGATCACCGGCCAGCAACAGGCTGTCGGCACGGACAAAGACATCCGCTCCCGCACTTTCGATCGTTCCCAGGGTAAGACCGCCACCGGCTCCAACTCCGTCGGCCCAAAGCGTAATTCCCGTGCCGTTCGCACCGGTTGTCAGGGAATTGACCGAATAACGCAGCCCTTCTTCCAGTTCGATATACATTCCCAGCATGCCGGAAAGGTCGATTTCCGGACTTCCGGCCTGCGTTGCCGAAATAACGACAGGAAGGTCGATGCCTCCACCGAGGGTGCCGGCAGCGTCGAGCACAATTGCCTCGCCGATTTCATAACGTCCCGTGCGAACCGAACCGGTTATATCGGCTTCAAGTATCCGGGCATTGGCCTGACCGATCACCAGATCGCCCAATTGTGTGGTCAGATAGGCGCTGTCAGCCACAAGGCTGCCGATCTCGATCTGCCCGATGCCGATGACCCGGGCATTGAAGCTGCCTTGCGCCACATCGACCTCGGCCAGATCGACAAAGTTTTCGCTCAGAATTTGCAGGTCCCCCTCGGCCACAACGAAACGGCCACAGCCCGCACAGCCGTTGGTTGCGCGTATCGTGCTGCCCACAAGGCCAAGATCGCCACTGGCCATGGTCAGGCCGCCATCGTTCTCCAGCCAAATGGTGTTCTGGCTCAAAAACCGCACATCGGTCGCATCGATCAACGGCTGGCCGCGCAAACGGATATCCGCACCCGCCCCCGAAGCGTCCTCGCCGACAGCAGCCAGCCAGACCTCGCCACCGCGCAACCATGTATCTGCTGAAAGGTTCAGATCACCACCAGTGTTGATCAGCCGCACGATGCTTTCGCCTGCCGTCAGGTTGATACGTTGCAGGTCGAGTTCACCGATATTGGCCAGCCACGCATTGATCGCAACCGCGTCATCACGGTTCTGGTCGCGCAGCGAGAAGGTGGCCCCGTCGGTGCCTTGTAACCCGTCGCTGATATGGCTGAGGATATAATTGTCGGCCGCCCCGAAATCACCGGCAACCCAGACCTCTGCGCCCTCGACCGCCCGGATGTCCAGACCGGAATCCGCGCGCCCGATCACGCTGCCCTCTACTGTCAGTTCCAGATACCCTCCCGAGGTGAGCGCGGGAATCACGCCGAAATCAGGGCTTCCACCCGAAGCAGGAGCGCCCGACGGGCCCGGAAGCAGCGTGGCAAACCCGCCTTGCGTGACCTCCGGTATCAGGAGGTCCAGACCGCCCAGTTCTGCCTCGACACCGCCCTCGACCTGCACCTCTGGGCCAAAGAGATCAGCAAGAGCCGGATCCGTAAGGCCGACAAGGGTAAGATCGCCCTCCGAAATCTCCAGACGCACATCGCCATTGGCAGCACCGACAATACCCGCACCCGTATCCCCGACAACCCGCAGGTCCAGATCCCCCGCCAGCGCCACGGCAGACAGGCTGCCGCTACCGCCGAACATCTCGACATCCAGCGGGCTGTCTCCGGCCCCGATGGATCCCGAAGCCAGCAGCACAAGGTTGTCCGTCAGAATATTGATACCGTCATCGTTCGCTGCCTCGAGAATGTCTCCCTCAAGGGTCGTAAGAACGACACCCCCCTCCGAGAATATTTCCGACACGCGCAGATCGCCTGTCACAGCGACCAGACGGATATCGCCCTCGGCCCGCGCGGTCAGCGAACCGCCCTGCCCTTGCGAAAGCAGCAAGGCTTCGCCCAGAGCGCCGATACCACCGCCCGCGGCTTCCAGCACGATATCCTGACCAACCAGAATATGCGGCAGGTTTCCGCCCGTGCCTCTCGTCAGGGCATCTGCGCTTTTGATACGGAGATCGCCTCCGGCCGTAGCGGTCAGAACGGCAATCGCGATTTCCGACCCGATCAGCACATCGCCGGCACCGATGGCAACAAGGTTGCCGGTCGCCTCGATATCGACATCGTCCCGCCGGGCAATTTCGATGGTATCACCCACGCTTATATCGATCCGCGCAGCATTCCACAGTTCCTGCAATGCCTCCTCGGTCAGCCCCGCCGCGGG
>JALSHL010000047.1 GCA_026982255.1 Paracoccaceae bacterium
TCTTCGACGGTCAGGGCAATTTCATCGACGGCTACTACCTCGTCGGCCTGCTGGCGCAACAGGCGCTGATGGACCACCCCGCCGCCACCATCATCCACGACCCGCGCATGATCTGGAACACGCAGGATATCGTAGCCTCCGCCGGCGGCCATGCCGTGCAGTCGCAAACCGGTCACGCCCATATCAAGGCGGCGATGCGCGAACACAACGCCATCTACGGCGGCGAAATGAGCGCCCACCACTATTTCCGCGATTTCATGTATTGCGACAGCGGCATGATCCCGTGGCTGATGGTGGCCGAGCTGGTCTCCGTCACCGGCACCCCGCTCGCCGATCTCGTTGCCGACCGTCAGGCCGCTTTCCCCGGCTCGGGCGAGAAAAATTTCGAGATCGCCGACCCGCAAGCCGCCCTCGCCAGGGTCGAGGCCGCCCTCGCCCCGCAGGCATGCGAAACCAGCCACGCCGACGGTCTGAGCATGGATTTCGGCAACTGGCGCATGAACCTGCGGCCCAGCTCGACCGAACCGCTGGTGCGCCTGAACATCGAATCCCGCGGCGACGCCGGTCTGGTGGCCCGCAAACTGGCCGAGGTTCTGGAAATTCTGGACCTGGAATAGACAAGGGACGCACCTTCCGGCACGCCCCCGTTTATAACATGACCTTGATGGTCACTACCGGTGCCCGGGATTAGATTCTGGGCCGCGGTCTTTCGCCCCCGACAGTTCCGCTGGCCAGAACGATCAGCGCGATAGCAATCAGCGGGATCAGCCAGCCGGCCGTGCCACCCATGGCGGCAGCTTCGCCAACCATCGGTTCGCTCTGTGTGGAATAGGCTACCTCGCCAGCGAAAGCGCCGGAGGCCATAAGAGTAATGGCAGAAGTCATTGCAGTCAGTTTCATCTTTTTTCCTTATACTAGGGTCACTTGTGACCATACTGAAGAGAATACATGCTCCGGCATCGGAAGGCCGAAGTCAACGACTTTCCGACATCAGGCCCGATATCGTTATTCGCATCCGGGCTCTATTTTTTTATGGGTGGTTTTTTCCCCTCGCCACTCGCCAGCACGATCAGCGCGATAGCAATCAGCGGGATCAGCCACGCCGCCGTGTCGCCCATGGCGGCGGCGCCGCTCACCATCGGCTCGCTTTGCGAGGAATAGGCCGTTTCGCCGGCAAAGGCACCGGATACCAACAGCGCGAAAGCGGAAGTCATAGTCAAAAGTTTCATCTTACTCTCCAATCTACCGGAATTGTTCCGGCCACGATTCAACTCTGCGCCTTTGCCGCGTGGTTCACGTTGACTTGAGTCAATTTGTTCACAAAAATGTTATCACGTCATATCTGGCTATATGATTGTCCCTGACAAACACTATTTCCGAGGACCCGATGCCCGACACCGCCCTTGTCATAGGCGCCGGAATCACCGGCATCTCCGCCGCTTGCTCGCTGCGCCGCGACGGCTGGCGCGTGACCGTGATCGACCGCGTGGCCCCGGGCGATCCGGCGCAGACCTCTTTCGGCAACGCCGGCCTGCTGGCCCGCTCCGCCGTGGTCCCCGTGTCCGAGCCGGGCCTCTGGGCCAGAATGCCCCGCATGTTGCTCGACCCGTCTTCGCCGCTGTTCCTGCGCTATGCCTACCTGCCGCGCCTTCTGCCGTGGCTGCTGCCGTTCCTGCGAAACTCCACCCCCGCCCGCGCCGCCCGCATCACCGCGCAGATCGCCGAACTCACCTGCGATTCTGTTGACCGGCATCAAAGTCTTGCCGCCGGAACCCCCGCCGCAAAATACCTGCGTACCGGCGATTACGCCTATGTCTACCGCAGCCGCGCGGACTATCAATCCAATGCCCGCACCAACGCGCTCAAGGCCGCGCAAGGCTACGCCCCCGACTACCTCGACCGCGCCGCGCTGGAAAAACGGTTTCCCGACCTCGGCCCCGCCTACGGCTTTGCCGCGCTTTACCCCGACCACGGCTGGATCACCGACCCCGGCGCCTATGTCGCCGCCCTCGCCCGCCACTTCACCTCCAACGGCGGCCGTTTTTTGCAGGGCGAAATAGCAACCGTCACCGCAGGCCCGCGTCCCCGCGCCATCCTCGCCAACGGCGAAAGTCTCGAGGCCGCGAAAATCATCCTCGCCACCGGCGCCTGGTCCAACCCGCTCGCGCGTCCGAACGGACAAACCGCCCGCGTGGAATCCGAGCGCGGCTACCACCTGTCCATGCACGACGCCAACATCACCCCGGCCCACCCCTTCATGGTTGCCGACGCGCAATTCGTCGTCACCCCGATGAACGGCTTCCTGCGCGCCGCCGGCATTGTCGAATTCGGCGGCCTGCAAGCCCCTGCCTCGCAAGCCCCGTTCGACCTCTTGAAAAAACAGTTGAAACAGGTTTTCCCGACCCTGACTTTCGCGCGCGTCGAAAAATGGATGGGCCACCGCCCGACCCTGCCCGACAGCCTGCCGGCCATCGGAGAATCCCCCGACGCCCCGAACATCATCCACGCCTATGGCGGCCAGCACATCGGCCTGACCATCGGCCCGCGCCTCGGCGCCATGGTGGCCGAAATCGCGCGGGGCCGATGGAACAGCGATACCGGCGCCTATCGCGTCGGGCGTCGGGGGTTTCATCCGGCACCGGATTCGGGCTAGATTTCCGAAATGCTTTCAGGACACCAACACATGCCGGATACTGCCACCCCGGAATTGATACGGACTGTTTTCGACGATCTGCCGCTGAAAATCCGCTATCTGCCGGGCACATCCGCGACCCTTGTTGTCAGTTTCGCCGGAGTTGGCAGCGTTCGCCATGAAGAACCTCCGCCGGAGTTCGTGGAGACAGCCAGCGACAACGGTATCAACCATGTATTGTTTGTTACCGATATCTGGCGCAGCTGGCTCAATGCTCCGTATATGGCCGAACAGATTGTCGAAACGGTCGAAAGCACGAAAACCCGCATTTCGGCGCGGCGGGTTGTGATGGTGGGCAACAGCATGGGCGGTTTTTCCGCGCTTCGGATTGCCCGCCTGATGCCGGTTGATGCTGTAGCGGCCTTTTCCCCGCAATATTCACCGGATCCGTTGCTTGTTCCGGACGATCGCCGCTGGTTCTATTTCAGACAGAAAATACGGCAGTTCCGGTTTCGCCGGATTGATGCTCTGCCGGAACCGCCGACCATGACCTATATATTCCAGGGCGGCACCCGATCCGAGGCATACCACTGGCGCCGGTTCCCCTTTGCCGAAAACGCCGACCAGTATGTTTTCCCGGGTATTGGCCACAATCTGGCCCATCACCTGAAACAACGTCAGGTTTTGCGCCCGCTCGTCGCTGATATCATTGCCGGCCGCCGCCGCCGCGTGCGGCAGCGGGTCAAAGCACATGGCGGGATAAGCCGCCCGTTTGCGACCTGAGCTATTCCCACTCCATTTCCTGAAACACCTGTTGCGCGTTCTTGCCCGCCAGTTGCCCGAAGTTCTGCAAATAGGCAAACGCCGACTGGTCCACCTTGACCGCGTTTATGATGTCGTCCGACACCGCCATATAGACCCCCATCTCGCGCCGCAGGTTGAGCAGATACTCGTAGGTATCCGCCGTCGCCGTCGCCAGATCTGTTGCCCGCCCGTGCCCGGGGACCACATGCGCGGGGTTCAGGTCGGCAATTTCCTCGAACACCTCGATCCAGTTGGCCGAGTCCGACTGTTCCCCGATCCCCAGCAACCGCTCGGTATAGACAATATCCCCCGTAAACACCGTATCCTTCGACGGCACCCAGACAAAACTGTCGCCCGGCGTATGTGCCGGCCCGAGATGGCGCACCTGGAAATCCACTCCGCCGAGGCTGAAATCATAGGCCGTATCGAAGGTCACATCGGCATAGACCGGCTCGGTTCCCTCCAGCCTGTCCTTCAGGAAAAAGGCCAGTGCCGAGAATTGCGCCGAGCCGCGATCCTTCTGGTCCGCCACCGCCGCCTCCGAGGCCACGATCTCCGCCCCCTGCGCTTTCCAGTAGCCGTTCCCGATCCAGCGATGATCCTGCCCGCCGCTGTTGATCACGACCTTCACCGGCTTGTCGGTGACCGTATCGATTGCCGCGTCGATCTCGGCAGCGCCCAGCCAGCTGCCGCCCGGATCGACCAGCACCACGCCCTCGTCCGTCACCACGACTCCGAAAGTTCCGTTGTTGGCGAGGTTCTCTTCCGTCCGCTGTCCCAGATCCCCGACAATGGCATAGACTCCGTCGGTAACCTTCTGCACTTCCAGCGCCTGAACGGCAGCGGGCAGCATCAACAATACAGCAACAAGATATTTCATAATATGACTCCGATAATAAAAACAGGACCGCCCGCAGGCGGCCCTTTCCATAGTGATTTCCACATTGATTACAAGTGGAATTATTCCTCGTAATCGCTGAGCGGCGGGCAGGTGCAAACCAGATGCCGGTCGCCATAGGCATTGTCCACCCGGTTGACCGGCGGCCAGTATTTGTCCACGCGGAACGCCCCCGGCGGGAAGCAGGCCTGCTCGCGCGAATACTTGCGGTCCCAGTCCCCGACCAGATCCTCCACCGTATGCGGCGCATGGGCCAGCGGGCTGTCCTCGTGGCTGATCCGGCCCTCCTCGATATCGCGGGCCTCCTCGCGGATGGCCAGCATGGCGGTGATGAACCGGTCGATCTCGGCCTTCGGCTCGCTCTCCGTCGGTTCCACCATCAGCGTTCCGGCCACCGGCCAGCTCATGGTCGGCGCGTGGAAACCGCAATCCATCAGCCGCTTGGCAATGTCGTCCACCGACACATGCGCCGACTCGTTCAGCGGCCGCGTGTCCAGAATACATTCATGCGCCACCCGCCCGCGCGCCGATTTGAACAGCACGTCATAGGCCCCTTCCAGCCGCTTGGCGATATAGTTGGCGTTCAGGATGGCCACCTTGGTTGCCTGCGTCAGCCCCGCGCCGCCCATCAGCAGCAGATAGGCCCAGCTGATCACCAGGATCGAGGCGCTCCCCATCGGCGCCGCCGACACCGGCCCGACCTCGCCCGAGCCATCCACCGCACCGGGCAGATACGGCTCAAGATGCGCGCCGACACCGATCGGCCCCATGCCCGGCCCGCCGCCGCCATGGGGAATGGCAAAGGTCTTGTGCAGGTTCAGATGGCTGACATCGCCGCCGATCCTGCCCGGCTTCACCAGCCCGACCATGGCATTCATATTCGCCCCGTCGATGTAAACCTGCCCGCCGTATTCATGGGTGATGTCGCAAACCGCGCGCACGGTTTCCTCGAACACCCCGTGGGTGGAAGGATAGGTGATCATGCAGGCCGCCAGCCTGTCGCCCGCCTCGGCGGCCTTGGCGCGGAAATCCTCCAGATCGATGTCGCCGTTTTCGGCCGATTTCACCACCACGACTTTCCAGCCCGCCATATGGGCGCTGGCCGGATTGGTCCCGTGCGCCGACACCGGAATCAGGCAGATATCCCGATTCCCCTCGCCGCGTGCTTCATGGTAATTGCGGATGGTCAGCAGCCCCGCATATTCCCCCTGCGCGCCGGAATTCGGCTGTAACGACATGGCGTCATAGCCGGTGATCTCGCACAATTGCGCCTTGAGCTGCTCGGTCAGCTCCGTATACCCCGCCGCCTGGTCCAGCGGCACGAAGGGGTGCAGGTTGGCGATCCCGAACCACGTCAGCGGGATCATCTCGGCCGTCGCGTTCAGCTTCATGGTGCAGGACCCCAGCGGAATCATCGCCCGGTCCAGCGCCAGATCCCGATCCGCCAGCCGCCGCATATAGCGGGTCATCTCGGCCTCCGACCGGTTCATATCGAAAATCGGATGGGTCAGGTATTCATCCGTGCGCAGCATGTTTTCCGGCAAACGGTATTCGCGGTTCTTGGCGGAATCGTCCTTCATATCGCCGCCGAACGCCCGCCAGACGGCCTCGATGGTCTCGGCTCGCGTCTGTTCGTCCAGCGAGATGCCGATCTTCGTATCGCCGACCTTGCGCAGGTTGATACCGTTTTCCACCGCCGCGTTCAGGATCACGCCCTGCAACGGGCCGACCTCGACGGTGATCGTGTCGAAAAACACTTCCGGCTCGACCTTGAAGCCCAGATTCTCCAGCCCCTTCGCCATGCGCGCGGTCTTGCGATGCACCGACTGCGCAATCGCCTTCAGCCCCGCCGGCCCGTAAAACACCGCATACATCGAGGCCATGACCGCCAACAGCGCCTGCGCCGTGCAGACGTTGGAATTCGCCTTCTCGCGCCGGATATGCTGCTCGCGGGTCTGCAATGCCAGCCGATAGGCCTTGTTGCCGCGCGCATCCACCGACACCCCGATAATCCGCCCGGGCATGGAGCGTTTCAACTTGTCCGTTGTCGCCATATAGGCCGCGTGCGGTCCGCCGTATCCCATCGGCACGCCGAAACGCTGGGTGTTGCCGACGGCAATATCCGCGCCCATCTCGCCGGGGGATTTCAGCAGACACAGCGCCAGAATATCCGCCGCCATCACCGCAATCGCCTTGTGTTCGTGCAGGCTGGCAATGCAAGGGGTAAAGTCCCGCACCCGCCCGTAGGTCCCCGGATACTGGAAAATCGCCCCGAACACCGCCGAGGGGTCCATATCCATTTCCGGATTGGCCACGATCACCTCGATCCCCAGCGGCTCGGCACGGGTCCTGATCACCGCGATCGTCTGCGGGTGGCAGTTCTCGTCAACGAAAAATACGTTGGATTTCGATTTCGCCGCCCGTTTGGCCATGGTCATCGCCTCGGCCGCCGCCGTCGCCTCGTCCAGCAACGAGGCATTGGCAACCTCCAGCCCCGTCAGGTCCGAAACCATCGTCTGGAAATTCAGCAGGGCCTCCAGCCGCCCCTGTGCGATCTCCGGCTGATAGGGGGTATAGGCCGTATACCACGCCGGATTTTCCAGAATATTGCGCTGGATCACCGGCGGCGTCATGGTGCCGTAATACCCCTGCCCGATCAGCGAGGTCAGCACCTTGTTCTTCTTGATCACCTGCCGCATGTGGTGCAGCACGTCGCGCTCCGACATCGCCTCGCCCAGCTCCAGCGCCCCTTCCTGCCGGATATCCGCCGGCACCGTCTCGTCGATCAGCTCGTCCAGCGAGCCGACACCGATTACGTCGAGCATCTCCTCCATCTCCGTCGGGGACGGCCCGATATGGCGGCGGTTGGCGAAATCATAGGGCTGATAGGGGGTCGGATGGAAAGGCATGGCAAATGTCCTTGCAAGGGGAATACGGCCCCGCGCATCACACGGGGCCGGAAAATCAGGCGGTAAAGGCTTTGTAGGCGGCTTCGTCCATCAGGTTCGACAACTCGGCCGTATCCTTGATCTTGATCTTGTAGAACCAGGCGTTGCCCTCGGGGTCCTCGTTGACCGATCCCGGCTCGTCTTCCAGCGCCGAATTGGCCTCCAGAATTTCCATCGCGACGGGGGCATACAGTTCCGACGCCGCTTTCACGCTCTCGACCACGCCGATCTCGTCGTCCTTGTCGAAGGTCTCGCCGGCCTCCTGCAGCTCGACGAAAACCACTTCGCCCAGCGCCTCGGCTGCATGTTTGGTAATGCCGAGCGTTGCGGTATCCCCGTCAACATCCAGCCACTCGTGTTCTTCGGAATAATAGATCGCCATCGGGGTTGTCTCCTATCGTTTGTAATTCTGCTGCACGAATGGCAGTTTGATGATGGTCGCGGGCATCTGTTTGCCGCGAATAAGCAAATTCACCTTGGTATCCGGCGCGGCAAATTCGCTGGCAACATAGCCCATCGAAACCGGCCCGCCAACCGTCGGCCCGAACCCGCCCGAGGTTATTTTGCCGATCACATTGCCGTCCATGTCCGCCACCTCGACCCCGCGCCGCGCCGGTGCGCGCCCGTCGGGTTTGATCCCCACCAGCTTGCGCGACACCCCTTCGGCCAGCTCCCGCTGTATCCGCCCGGCGCCGGGAAACCCGCCTTCCTCGCGGCGGCGTTTCTGCATCGCCCAGGTCAGGTTCGCTTCCACCGGCGAGGTGTCGTTGTCGATATCGTTGCCATACAGGCACAGGCCGGCCTCCAGCCGCAGACTGTCGCGCGCGCCCAGCCCCGCAGGCTCCAGATCGGGATGCTCCAGAAACTTCCGCGTCACCTCGACGGTGCGCGCGCGCGGAATGGAAATCTCGTAACCGTCCTCGCCGGTATAACCCAGCCGCGAGATCCGGCATTCGACCCCGAAAACATCTGCTACCGTGGTCTGCATGAACGTCAGTTCCGCCGCTGCCGGCGCCACCGCCCCGACGATGGCCTCCGCCGTCGGCCCCTGAATGGCGATCAGCCCGCGGTCCAGTTCCACGACCTCGATATCCAGCGTCCGCATATGCGCGATATCCTGATCCCGCATCGAGGCATTGACCACCACAAACAGATGATCCCCCGCGTTGGAAACAATCAGGTCATCCATGATCCCGCCCTGCGCGTTGGTGAAAAACGTATAGCGCGCCTTGCCCTCCGGCAAGGTGGTAAAGGCCGAGGGGGCAAGGCTCTCCAGCTTCGCCGCCACGTCCGTTCCGCGCAACTCGACCTGCCCCATATGCGAAACATCGAACAGCCCCGCCCTGGTCCGCACCTGGTTATGCTCGCCGACGATCCCCATAGGGTAGTTCACCGGCATCATCCATCCGGCAAAATCGACCATCTTGCCACCCAGTTCCACATGCAGGTCATGGAGCGGCGTTTTGCGGGGTTCTGTCATGGGAATATCCTCGATTGAGTCGTTTCCCGCCCGTCATATCAAACAAGTTTCCGATAGGAAACCTTTTTTCGGGATACAGATGTATACTTGATAAATCCCGTTCCCGCGTCGATTCCACTAAACCGGTTTAGTGGAGTCCGAACCGTTTTCCGGCCTTCCCGCAACACCATGACAAACAACCGCTTTTCCATCCACTAAACCGGTTTAGTGGAACTGTAACTACCGTAACGTCAGGTCACACCCCGCCCCCTATTGCACCGCAACAAATTCCCCGCCAATATGCCGCAAACAACAAAGGGACCCCGATATGACCAAAGCGCCGCTGAAACCGAAAGAGCAACCCTCCCTCTCCAGCTTCAACTGGGAAGACCCGTTCCTGCTCGACGACCAACTGACGGACGAGGAACGCATGTTGCGCGACGGCACCGCCGCCTATGCACAGGAAAAGCTCCAGCCGCGCGTCATCGAGGCCTTCCGCGAGGAAAAAACCGACCCTGCCATCTTTGCCGAAATGGGCGAGATGGGCCTGCTCGGCGCCACCATCCCCGAAGAATACGGCGGCATCGGCGCCGGCTACGTCGCCTACGGCCTGATCGCGCGCGAGGTCGAGCGCGTCGATTCCGGCTACCGCTCGATGATGTCGGTGCAATCCTCGCTGGTCATGTATCCGATCTACGCCTACGGTTCCGGGGAACAGCGCCGCAAATACCTGCCGAAACTGGCCAGCGGCGAATGGATCGGCTGTTTCGGTCTGACCGAACCGGACGCCGGCTCCGACCCCGGCGGCATGAAAACCCGCGCCACCAGAACCGACGGCGGCTATGTGCTGAACGGCACGAAAATGTGGATCTCCAACGCGCCGATCGCCGATGTTTTCGTGATCTGGGCCAAATCCGACGCCCACGACGGCAAAATCCGCGGTTTCGTGCTGGACAAGGGCACCAAGGGCCTGAGCGCCCCGAAAATCGGCGGCAAACTGAGCCTGCGTGCCAGCATCACCGGCGAGATCGTCATGGAAAACGTCGAAGTCGGCGAGGAAGCCCTCCTCCCCGACGTCGAGGGATTGAAAGGCCCCTTCGGCTGCCTAAACCGCGCCCGCTACGGTATTAGCTGGGGTGTCATGGGCGCCGCCGAGTTCTGCTGGCAGGCCTCGCGCCAATACGGCCTCGACCGCAAACAGTTCGGCAAACCGCTGGCCGGCACCCAGCTGTTCCAGAAAAAACTCGCCGACATGCAGACCGAAATCGCGCTGGGCCTGCAAGCCTCGCTGCGCGTCGGCCGCCTGATGGACGAAGGTCGCGCCGCCCCCGAAATGATCAGCCTGGTCAAACGCAACAATTGCGGCAAGGCCCTCGACATCGCCCGCCAGTCCCGCGACATGCACGGCGGCAACGGCATTTCCGAGGAATTCCAGATCATGCGCCACATGGTCAACCTCGAAACCGTCAACACCTACGAGGGCGCCCACGACGTCCACGCCCTGATCCTCGGCCGCGCCCAGACCGGCCTGCAGGCGTTCTTCTGACCGGTCTGCGCCTGCCGGCAACTTCTGCGTTCCTCTGCTTGCGGAGGGGCGCACCTGTTCCGGAGCGGGTCCCCTGACATCACCGACATCGCTACCCGAACGCAGCGCGGACGCCTGACCGGCAATCCGGACCCTGCACGCACCTTGCCGCCCTGCCTCCGCCGCGCTACCGTCACGCCCGAACCAGCCGGAGCCTCCCATGATCGACCCGCACCAGCCCGACCTGCACGCCGCCGCCCGCGCCCTGTTCGACGTCGCCGTCAAGGCCGCCGATCCCGCCCGCGCCCTGCGCCCGCATCTGGCCGGCCTGCCTGCCATCAAGGGCCGCTACATCGTCATCGCGGTCGGCAAGGCCGCCTGCGCCATGGCCGAAGAGGCCCTCGCCCGCCTGCCCGAAGGTCCGCACACGGCCATCGCCGTCACCAACCCCGAGAACCTGCGTCCGGTCACAGGCTGCACCGTCCTGCCCGCCGCCCATCCGGTGCCGGACGAAAACGGTGCCAAAGCCGCGCAAGCCGTCATCGACCTGCTTGAAACCGCCACAGCCGACGATCACGTCCTCGCCCTGATCTCCGGCGGCGGCTCCGCCCTGCTGCCGGCACCGGTCGACGGCGTCACCCTCGCCGACAAGGCCGAAGTCAGCCGCATTCTGCTGGGTGCCGGTTTCGAGATCACCGAAATGAACCTCGTGCGCCAGCATCTTTCCCGCCTCAAGGGCGGCGGCATGGCCCGCCTCGCGCAACCGGCAAGGCTCACTGCCTATATCCTCTCCGACGTCATCGGAGACGACCTGCGTGCCATCGCCAGCGGCCCGACCGTCGCCCCGATTGGCACCCGCACACAGGCCCGCGAACTGCTGCAACAGCGCGGCGTTTTCGACCGGATGCCCGCCGCCGTCAGAACCGCCCTGCAATCGACAGAACCGGAGCCGCCCGCCGCCCCCGCCGAAAACATCCTCATCGGCTCCAACCGCCAGAGCCTCGCTGCCGTTCAGGCCGCTTCAGGGGGAATCATTATCAGCGATTCCCTAACAGGAGATGTAGAAAACGCCGCCAATTTTATCGTTCGCGCGATTTTGGAAAACCCCGCCGGAACCCTGATCTTCGGCGGCGAAACCACCGTAAACCTCAAGGGTGACGGCAAGGGCGGCCGCAATCAGGAACTGGCGCTGCGCGTTGCCCTGCAAGCCGGAAAAATCCCCGGCGAGTGGGTTTTCCTCTCCGGCGGCACCGACGGGCGCGACGGGCCGACCGATGCGGCAGGGGGGATTGTCGACCCGCACACGGTTGCGAAAATCCCGAACGCCCGTGCCTTGCTGGCCAATAACGACAGCTACACCGCGTTGAAAATGGCCAACGCCCTGCTGATGACCGGCGGCACCGGAACCAATGTCGCGGACGTGCAGATTTTCCTCCGTCGCCCTTGACGTGCGCGTAACAAGGCCCACCTACAAGACAACTTGAAGGAGGATTGTTATGACGGGTTACACTGAAACCACGGTCGTCATCTCCGGTTTCGATGACAATATCATGAAAAAATTCAGCAAGGTCAGCCTGATTGTCGGCGGCCTGCTTCTGCTGGTCGGCCTGACCGGCATTCTCGCCCCGCAAATCCTGTCGCTGGTGGCGAGCGCCTTCCTCGGCTGGCTGTTCCTGATCGGCGGGGCGCTGAGCCTCTATTTCGCCTTCCTTGCCCGCTGGCGGTCGGCGGTGGCGTGGATCAAACCGGTTCTGCTGTTGCTTGCCGGCTTCCTGATCCTGCTGAACCCGCTCGCCGGAGTCGTCGCCATTGCGCTGCTGCTGGCCTTCTACCTGTTCCTCGACGCTTTCGCGAGCTTCGCGCTGGCCCGCTTCATGAAACCGGCGAAAGGCTGGGGCTGGATGGCCTCGAACGGGGTGATCTCGGTCGCGTTGGCGTTGCTGCTGGTGTTTGCATGGCCGGCGGATTCGGCGGTTCTGGTCGGGCTTTACCTCGGCATCAGCCTGATGTTTGACGGTTTGTCGCTGCTGCTTCTGGGTCTCGCGTCTAGACAAAACGGATAATTGGGCGCAGAACGGCGGCAACGGTTTTACAAGGACAGACATCATGAGCATTACCCGCGAACAGGTTCTCGATACCCTGCGCAAAATCGAGGACCCCGCCAGTAAGAAAGACATCGTTTCGGCCGACATCGTGCGCGCCCTGACCATCGACGGCGGCGAGGTCCGCTTTGTGCTGGAGGTCGCCGCCTCGCAAGGCGCGGCGATGGAGCCGACCCGCCTGAAGGCGGTCGAGGCGGTCGAGAAACTGGACGGTGTAACAAGGGTTTCCGCCCTGATCACCGCCCATTCGGAAAAACAGCCGCCGAACCTCGGCACCGGTGCGAAACCGGCGAAACCGGCCGGTCCGGCGCCGATTCCGGGCGTGAAGAAAATCATCGCCGTGGCTTCCGGCAAGGGCGGGGTGGGGAAATCCACCGTGTCCTCGAACCTCGCCGTGGCGCTGGCTGCCGAGGGCAAGAAGGTCGGGCTGCTCGACGCCGATGTCTACGGCCCGTCGCAGCCGCGGATGCTGGGAGTAACCGGCCATCCGGCTTCGCCCGACGGCAAGACGATCCTGCCGCTGCGCAACCATGGTGTCACGCTGATGTCCATGGGGCTGATGATGAAGGAAAACGAGGCCGTGGTCTGGCGCGGTCCGATGCTGATGGGCGCCCTGCAACAGATGCTGAACCAGGTGCAATGGGGCGAACTGGACGTGCTGATCATCGACCTGCCGCCCGGCACCGGCGACGTGCAGATCACCATGGCCCAGAAGGCCGAGATCGAGGGGGCGATCGTCGTATCCACTCCGCAGGACGTGGCGCTGCTCGATGCGCGCAAGGCGCTGGATATGTTCCGCAAAACCAATACCAAAGTGCTGGGCATGGTCGAGAACATGTCGACGCATGTGTGTTCGAACTGCGGGCACGAGGAGCATATCTTCGGCCATGGCGGCGCGAAGGCCGAGGCGGAAAAACTCGGGCTGCCGTTTCTGGGCGAGGTGCCGCTGGATATCGACATCCGGCTGGCCTCGGACGCGGGGGCGCCGATTGTGGTGGCGAAACCGGACAGCCCGCAGGCGCAGGCGTTCCGCGATATTGCCCGCAAGCTGATCGAACAGGGTATCGTCTAGGGCCATGCTGAAATTCGCGCGGGTGGTGCATTTCGACAATTCCGACCTGTCCCTCTATGACCCCGTTGCCCCGTCCGGCGAATGGGCGGTCAGCGGCGGGTTCGCCTTTGCCGACTGGCAGGGGGCGGAGGACGGGAAGGCGCGCAATGCGTTTGAAAAAGGCTGGCTCGGGGTCGGCTCTTTCGGGCGGGCGACGGCCGCGATGGTGGCGGAGATCGAGCCGCTGCAACTGGGCGAATTGCGCAGCCGGCTGGCGGCCTATCTGGCGCGAGACCATGGCGCGCCGGACCACAAGGCGGCACTGGCGGCGGCGGATCAGGAGATCGCCTTTATGCAGGAGCTGTGCGAGTCGCAGGACCTGAACACCGTGCTGCTGGTGCATCGCGAGATGACCGAGGCCGGTGTGCATGAAGAATGCCGCGCGGTTAAACCCCGCGCGGCGACCGTGCATTGAGAGCGGGTTTTTCCGGTTACAACGTTTGAACTTAACCTACTGTAGTTGCATATAAAAAGCGGAAAGTTGCCAGTTGGCAATTTTTATCGTGCGCGCGACGGAAAGTGTTCTTCCATGAATTGCCGGAAGGCCTCGCCAAGAGCTGCGCGCGAGATTTCATCCGAGAACTCCAGTTTCAGCGTCGAGCCGGATTTGCGAAAGGCAATGCCTTCGTCTTCGCTCGTGCGCCGATAGATTTTTATCGGTTTGGTTTTCTGAATCCGCCGTTTGGTCGCGTTTCGAAGGCGCGCCATAACTCTGGCTGCATCCAGTATCTTTTCTCCTTTGTTTGCGGTTTCATCCTGTTCCGCCGCCAAGCGGGTTGCGGTCTCGACAATCAGTCTGGCGGTTTTGGGGTTATCCAGAAGTGGCTTCAGTGCACGGGCATGTGCTTCCTTTATCTGAGTGGTATCGGAGAAAGCCGCTATGACTTCCTCCGGCAGCTTGGCCATGTAGAGATATCTTGAAAGCCATGTGGCCGAAACCTCCAGCGCCCTGGCCATGTCTTTCTGTTTGCCGTTGTAATACTCGGCCAGCGCCTGTGCGTAATCCCTTGCGCGCTCGTAGTCCGAGATGTCCTTGCGGTGGCGGTTTTCTATGTCGGCGAGGCGGAAAGCCTGTTCGTCGGTGAGGGTGCGGACCTCGACCAGATATTGGAAATCGGGGTGGCCGTTGGCGCGCAGCCATGTCACGGCCCAGTGGCGCCGTGCGCCGGTGATGATTTCGTAGCCCTTGCGGGTCTCGCGCACGATGGCGGGAAATTCCTGCTTGCCCTGTGCCTTCAGTCCATCGATCAGGTCGGCGCAGTTTTCCGGGTTCAGGCGGGCGTAGTCGCGGTTGTGGCGGGGCCAGAGGTGGCAAAGGGCCGGATCGACGAGATGGCGGGCCTCGCGCGGTTTGCGGAACGGAAAGACGGAGCGGCGGGCGGTGAAATCTGTGTGCTGGTTCATGGCGAATCCCCTGTTGAAAAATCAGGGCGCCAGCATCTCAGATTATGGTTTCGGTTTGGTTAATCCGGCATTTTCGGCAGGAAGGCCCCGTTCTGTTCCACCAGGAATTCCCGCACCCGCTGCGTGACCGGCGTTTCCGCTGTGCTGGCGGGGCGCACAAGGAACCATTGGCGCACGATTGGCAGGCCGGGCATGTCGATAATCCTTACACGCCCCGCCGTCAGGGCATCCATGACCGTATGCGCCGAGATCAGCGCGATGCCGAGGCCGGCGATCACCGCCTGCTTGATCGTTTCGTTGGTGTTGAATTCCATGTAGTCGTAGGTCAGCCCCTCGCCGGTGCGGTCGAGGAAACGCTCCATCAGGATTCGTGTGCCGGAGCCGACCTCGCGCTGGATGAAGGTTTCGGAAAACAGATCCCTGCGCGAAATGTCGCGGTTGTTGACCAGGGGATGGTCGGGGGCGGCGATCAGGATGTGGGGGTGATCGCCGATCGTTACCGATTCCACCGCCGGATAGCGCGGCGGACGACCCATGATCGCGAGGTCGATGGAATGGTCCTCCAGCGCGGAAATAATGCTGCGGCGGTTACCGATTGTCAGGTCGATGCGAATATCCGGCATGACCTTTTTCGCCAGCGCGACAAGGGCGGGGGCGAAGTATTTTCCGGTGGAAACCACGCCGAGGGAAACAAGACCGGATTTGCCGGCATTCATGGATTCTATCGTTTTATAACAATGCTGTAGGGCAGATTCGATCTGGGTGGCGGTCTTGAGCACCTCGTGCCCCTGCCTGGTCAGGAAGCCGTTTCCGTCGGCCGCGCGGTTCACGAGTTTGGCCCCGATGTTGGCTTCCAGTTGCTTGAGCTGGGTGGAGACGGCCGGCGCGGTGAGGTTCAGGCGCTCGGCCGCGGCGGTGATAGAGCCGTTTTCCTGGACGGCGGCAAGGGCGCGGAGCTGTTTCAGGGTGATTGCGTTCAGTTGGGCCATAAATTTATTTTAACATGATAGGTATAAAATTCAATTTGATTATCATCCGGTGTCGCCGGAGTATGCGGATCACCTTATATGAGCGGAGACGTGATTCATGGCTGACCATACGCCGATTGAAGATACCCCGGGGATTCCCGCCGAACTGATGCCGGTGATGCTGGCCCTGTGCGACGTGTCGCAGAAGCTGGCGCAGACGATTGCCGACGGGCCGCTGGCGGGGGATGACCTTGCCGCCGCCGTGGGGACCAACCTTGGCGGGGACGGGCAGAAGGCGCTGGACCTGATCGCGGACGATGCCTATGCCGAGGCGCTGAAAAGCACCGAGGTGCGCTGGTATGCCTCCGAGGAGCAGGACGAGGTGGTCGAGCTGAACCCCAACGGATCGCTGGCGCTGGCGATCGATCCGCTGGACGGGTCCTCGAACATCGACGTGAATGTTTCCATTGGCACGATCTTTTCGATCTTTCCGGCCAGGGACGGTGCGAACGAGAGCTTCCTGCGGCCGGCGCGCGAGCAGATTGCCGGCGGCTATTTTATCTACGGACCGCAGACCGGGCTGGTCGTGACCTTTGGCGACGGCACCATGCAGTTCGTTATGGACAGCCGCACGCGCAAGTTTGTCTGTGTGGACCGCAAGCTGGATCTGAAAACGGATTCGACGGAATATGCGATCAATGCCTCCAACTACCGGCACTGGCCGCGGCCGATCCGCGCCTTTATCGACGATTGTGTCGATGGCACCGAGGGGCCGCGCGGGCGGGATTTCAACATGCGCTGGGTGGCCTCGCTGGTGGCGGAAACGCACCGGATTCTGACGCGCGGCGGGATTTTCCTGTATCCGGGCGACAACCGCGAGGGCTATAAACGCGGGCGGTTGCGGATGGTTTACGAATGTGCGCCGATTGCCTTTCTGATCGAGCAGGCGGGCGGCAAGGCCACCGATGCGGTCGATCCGATCATGGACCAGCAGGCGGAGGAGTTGCACGGGCGCACGCCGTTTGTGTTCGGTTCCGCCAGCAAGGTGGAGAAAGTCACCACCTATCACGATCTTCCTGAAAACGAGACGTCGGCGCTGTTCGGCAAACGCGGCCTTTTCCGCGCTTAATTACAAGGACCACAGACATGAGCACCAAACATCCTATCATCTCGGTAACCGGTTCTTCGGGCGCAGGGACATCGACCGTCAAGGCCACTTTCGACCAGATTTTCCGCCGCGAAGGCGTGAAGGCCGTTTCGATCGAGGGCGATGCTTTCCACAAATACAATCGGGCCGACATGAAGGCCGAGCTGGAAAAACGGCTGGCGCAAGGAGACCATTCGTTCAGCCATTTCAGTCTGGAAGCCAACGAGCTGGGCGAGCTGGAGCGGGTTTTCCGTGAATACGGCGAGACCGGCAGGGGCAAGACGCGTTACTATGTGCATTCCGAGGAGGAAGCACGCAAGCTGGGCACGCCGTCGGGCGAGTTTACCGAGTGGGCGGATTTCGAGGAAGGGTCCGACCTGCTGTTCTACGAGGGGCTGCACGGTGCCGTGAAACAGGACGGGATCGACGTGGCCGGTTATGCCGACCTGAAAATCGGCGTGGTGCCGGTGATCAATCTGGAATGGATCCAGAAGATGCACCGTGACCGCAACGTGCGCGGCTATTCCACCGAGGCGATCACCGATGTGATCCTGCGGCGCATGGATGCCTATGTTAAGTGTATCACGCCGCAGTTCAGCCAGACGGATATCAATTTCCAGCGGGTGCCGGTGGTCGATACCTCGAACCCGTTTATCTCGCGCACCATACCGACGCTGGACGAGAGTCTGGTGGTGATCCGGTTCAAGAATCCGGCGGGGATCGATTTCCCCTATCTGACCAGCATGATCCAGGGGTCGTGGATGAGCCGCGCCAATTCCATCGTGGTGCCTGGCGGCAAGATGGACCTGTCGATGCAGTTGATCCTGACGCCGCTGATCCATCGCCTGATCGACAATGCGCGCCGCGCGTAAGGAGGAACGAGCATGACACAGACCACCGAGACCCGTATGGCCAATGCCATCCGCGCGCTGGCAATGGATGCGATCCAGGCGGCGAATTCCGGCCATCCCGGTATGCCGATGGGCATGGCCGATGTGGCCGCGGTTCTTTACAACCGTTTTATCAACATTGATCCGTCCGCACCGAAATGGGCCGACCGCGACCGTTTCGTGCTGTCGGCGGGGCATGGCTCTATGCTGCTCTACAGCATCCATCATCTGCTGGGTTTTGCCGATATGGATATGGAGCAGATCCGCAATTTCCGCCAACTTGGCTATCGCACCGCCGGTCATCCGGAATACGGCCATGCGGACGGGATCGAGACCACGACCGGCCCGTTGGGTCAGGGGATTTCCACCGCTGTCGGCTTTGCGCTGGGCGAGCGGATGCAGAATGCGCGTTTCGGTGACGATCTGGTAGATCACTGGACCTATGTGATTGCCGGTGACGGTTGCCTGATGGAGGGCATCAGCCACGAGGCCATCGATATGGCCGGCCATCTGGGGCTGGGTCGGCTGGTGGTGTTCTGGGACGACAACGCGATCACCATTGACGGTTCCACCGATGTATCGACCTCCACCGACCAGAAGGCGCGGTTTGCCGCCGCCGGCTGGCAGGTGCTGGAGTGCGACGGGCATGACCGCGAGGCCATTGCCGCCGCTATCGAGGAAGCGCGGAGCGACGAGAGCCGCCCGACGCTGATCGACTGCAAGACCATCATCGGGTTCGGGGCGCCGAACAAGCAGGGCACGGCGGCAACCCATGGTGCCCCGCTGGGCGAGGATGAAATCGCGGCGGCGCGCAAGCAGCTTGGCTGGGACTATCCGGCGTTTGAAATTCCGCAGGATGTTTATGACGCCTGGCACGCGGTTGCGGCCCGTGGCAAGGCGGCGCGCGAGAACTGGGAAGTGCGGGCCAAGGCCAGCGACAAGGCCGACGATTTCTTTGCCGCGCTGGGCGGAAGCTCGCGCAAGGGGCTGGCGGCGGCGGTTGCCGGTTTCAAGAAAAAGATGTCCGAAGAACAGCCCAAGGTGGCGACCCGCAAGGCGAGCCAGATGGCGCTGGAGGTTATCAATGCCGCGGTGCCGAACATGGTGGGCGGCTCGGCCGACCTGACCGGCTCGAACCTGACCAAGACCTCGGGCATGACAGGGGTTTCCAAGGGCAATTATGGCGGCGATTACATCTACTACGGCGTGCGCGAGCACGGGATGGGCGCCGCCATGAACGGGCTGGCGCTGCACGGGGGCATGATTGCCTACGGCGGCACTTTCCTGGCCTTTGCCGATTACATGCGCGGCGCGATCCGTCTGGCGGCGCTGATGGGTGTGCCGGTGACCTATGTCATGACGCATGATTCCATCGGGCTGGGCGAGGACGGGCCGACGCACCAGCCGATCGAGCAGGTGGCGAGCCTGCGCGCCATGCCGAACATCAATGTGTTCCGCCCCGCCGATGTGGTCGAGACCGCCGAGGCATGGGAGCTGGCGGTGCAGTCGAACGGCACGCCGTCGCTGCTGGCGCTGTCGCGGCAGGGTTTGCCGACGCTGCGCACCCGCCACACCGAGGAAAACCTGACCGCCAAGGGCGCCTATGTGCTGCGCGAGGCGGACGGGGCACGGGACGTGACGCTGATCGCCACCGGTTCCGAAGTGGAAATCGCGATGGCGGCCGCCGACCTGCTGGCGAAAGAGGGAATCCGGGCCGCTGTGGTCTCGGCCCCCTGTTTCGAGCTGTTCGCGGCGCAGGATGATAGCTACCGCGCCACGGTGCTGGGAAGCGCCCCGCGTGTGGGTATCGAGGCAATGATCGAACAGGGCTGGGGCAAAATGCTTGGTGACAACAGCCGGTTTATCGGTATGACAGGGTTCGGAGCCTCGGCGCCGGCTGGTCAGCTCTATGAAAAATTCGGAATCACCGCAGAGGCAACGGCGCAGGCCGCGCGCGATCTGCTGGATAACTAAAAGGGAAGATTACAATGGCTATCAAAGTAGGAATTAACGGTTTCGGCCGTATCGGTCGTAACGTTCTGCGCGCGATCATCGAGTCCGGTCGCACAGATATCGAGGTGGTTGCCATCAACGATCTGGGTCCGGTGGAAATGAATGCGCACCTGCTGCGTTTCGACTCGGTTCATGGCCGTTTCCCGCACACGGTAACCGTTGACGGCGACACGCTGGACGCTGGCCGCGGTCCGATCAGGGTGACGGCCGAGCGCGATCCGGCCAAACTGCCCTGGGGTGATGTGGATATCGCGCTGGAATGCACCGGCTTTTTCACCAAACGCGACGATGCGGCGAAGCATCTGGAGAACGGCTCCAAGCGGGTGCTGATCTCGGCGCCGGGGGCCAATGCCGACAAGACCATCGTTTACGGTGTGAACCATGATGTTCTGACCGCCGACGATCTGGTGGTTTCCAACGCCTCCTGCACCACCAACTGCCTGTCGCCGGTGGTCAAGGCGCTGAACGACGCCATCGGGATCGACCACGGGTTCATGACCACGATCCATTCCTATACCGGTGACCAGCCGACGCTGGATGCCATGCATTCCGATTTCTATCGTGCGCGTGCGGCGGCGCTGTCGATGATCCCGACCTCCACCGGTGCGGCCAAGGCGGTCGGTCTGGTATTGCCGGAGATGAACGGCAAGATGGACGGTGTGGCCATTCGTGTGCCGACGCCGAATGTCTCGGTCGTGGACCTGAAGTTCACCGCCAAACGCGCCACCACGGTCGAGGAGATCAACGACGCGATCCGTGCGGCGGCTGATGGCCCGATGAAAGGTGTTCTGGGCTATACGGACCTGCCGAATGTGTCGGTCGATTTCAACCACGACCCGCATTCCTCCACCTTCCACATGGACCAGACCAAGGTTATGGAAGGCACCTCCTGCCGTATCCTGACGTGGTATGACAACGAGTGGGGCTTCTCCAACCGCATGGCGGATACCGCTGTGGCCATGGGGGCGCTGCTGTGAGTGACCTGAACGTCATAACACCGGAAATCGCGGCCGGACAACGTCTTGTTGTCCGTGCCGACCTGAACGCGCCGGTGCAGGATGGCAAGGTGTCCGACGCGACCCGTATCGAGCGGTTCGCCAAGGGCATCAGGCCGCTGCTGGAGGCGGGTGCGAAAATTACGGTCCTGTCGCATTTTGGCCGCCCCAAGGGGCAGCGCAACATGGACTTTACCATAGCGCCGATCAAACCGGCGCTGGAGGCGGCACTGGGCCAAACAGTGCAGTTCGCGGATGATTGTATCAGCGCGGCTGCTGTTGCTGCCTCCGAAAATCTGGGCGAGGGCGAGATCCTGCTGTGCGAGAACCTGCGGTTCTATCCCGGCGAGGAAGCCAACGATACCGGCTTTGCCAAATCGCTGGCGCGGCTGGGCGATATTTACGTCAACGACGCTTTCTCGACGGCGCATCGGGCGCATGCCTCGACCGCGGCGATTGCCGATCTGCTGCCGGCTTATGCCGGTCCGCTGATGGCCGAGGAGATCAAGGCGATGACGGCGGCGCTGGAGGACCCCGAGCGCCCCGCGATTGCGGTTGTCGGCGGCGCGAAAGTGTCGAGCAAGATTGCCGTGCTGAAGAACCTTGTCGGCAAGGTCGATGCGGTTGTGGTCGGCGGCGGCATGGCCAATACCTTTATGCTGGCCGACGGCCACCCGATCGGCAAATCGCTGAGCGAGCCGGACCAGGTGCCGACGGTGCATGAAATCCGCGAGCTGGCGGCGAAATCCGGTTGCCGGATCATCCTGCCGGTCGATGTGGTCTGTGCCTATGATTTCGCGCCCAATGCGAAAAATGTGACCACGGATATCGACGGCTGCCCTGCGGACGCGATGATTCTGGACGCTGGTCCGAAGTCGGTCGAGGAGATCGGCAAGGAATTCGAAGGCGCGAAAACCATCCTGTGGAACGGCCCGATGGGCGCGTTCGAGATGGAGCCTTTCGATATGGCAACTGTTGCGCTGGCCAGAAAGGCGGCGGAACTGACCAAGGCCGGCAAGCTGGCCTCCATCGCCGGTGGCGGGGATACTGTTGCCGCGCTGAATACGGCCGGAGTGGCCGGTGATTTCACATATGTTTCCACCGCCGGTGGGGCGTTTCTTGAATGGCTGGAGGGCAAGGAACTGCCCGGTATAGCCGCCCTTCGCCGCGCTGCGGCTGCCAACAAAGGATAATATCATGGCCCTGATTACACTTCGTCAATTGCTGGATCATGCTGCCGAGAACGACTATGGCATGCCGGCGTTCAACATCAACAACATGGAACAAGGTCTGGCGATCATGAAGGCGGCGGCGAAAGTCGATGCGCCGGTGATCCTGCAGGCGAGCCGCGGTGCGCGCTCCTATGCCGGTGACATCATGTTGCAGCATATGATCCAGGCGCTGGCCGAGATGTATCCGGATATTCCGATCTGTATGCATCAGGACCACGGCAACAACGAACAGACCTGCATGTCCGCCATCCGCTACGGTTTTACATCCGTGATGATGGACGGCTCGCTGAAGGCCGACATGAAAACACCGGCGGATTTCGAATACAACGTCGATATCACCGAGCGCGTTTCGCGTATGGCCCATTGGGTCGGTGCCTCGGTCGAGGGCGAGCTGGGTGTGCTGGGATCGCTGGAAACCGGCGAAGCGGCCGAGGAGGACGGTTCGGGCGCGGTTGGCAAGCTGTCGATGGACCAGCTGCTGACCGATCCGGACGAGGCGGCGGATTTCGTGGCCAAAACCAAGGTCGATGCGCTGGCGATTGCCTGCGGCACCAGCCACGGGGCCTACAAGTTCAGCTCCAAGCCGACCGGCGACACGCTGGCGATCAGCCAGATCGAGGCGATCCACGCCAAGATTCCGAATGTGCATCTGGTGATGCACGGGTCGTCCTCGGTTCCGCAGTATCTGCAGGACCTGATCAACGAGAACGGCGGCGAGATGGCGCAGACCTACGGTGTGCCGGTCGAGGAAATCGAGCGTGGCATCAAATCCGGTGTGCGCAAGGTGAACATCGATACCGACAACCGCATGGCGCTGACCGGCATGTTCCGCAAGGTGGCCAAGGAGAAGCCGACCGAGTTCGATCCGCGCAAGTTCATGATTCCGGCGATGGAAGAAATGGAGAAGCTGGTGATCGACCGTTTCGAGCGTTTCGGCGCGGCGGGTCATGCCTCCAAAATCAAGGTCATCCCGCAGGATGACATGGCGAAGCGTTACGCCGACGGCACGCTTTAGGCGGTTGCGCCGGACCGATCCCCGGTCCGGTGTCATACCGATGCTATCAGGAAGGGAGGGGACATGGATCACAAAGATCGCTTTATCGACCTCTCCCTTTCGGGCGCCGCGCTGGCGGAGGCCGGCGGGCATGTGCTGGCCGCCTATGTCCTGCGCGTGGCGGAGGGATGCGATTTCCTGACTGTTGTGGCGCGGCTGGCGGCCGAGAGCGGACGCGGCACGGCGCTTCCCCTGTCCACCGAGGACGGGTTTTCCCGCAGTCTGGATGTTGTGGCCTACGAGGCCGATGCGGAGTCGGGGCTGGTGCGGCTGGCCTTCCCGCTGGCGCTGTTCGATTTCAACGTGACGGATGGCGGGGCCTCGATCAGCAGTTTCCTGAATTTGCTGGCGGGCAATACGCAGGGTATGGAGGGGGTCGCGGCGCTGAAGCTGCATGATTTCCATTTGCCCGAGAGTTACTTGCAGGGGTTTGCCGGACCGGCGGCGACGATTGCGGGTCTGTGGCGGCATCTGGGGCGCGACGAGAGCGCGGGCAGCATGGTTGTCGGCGCGATCCTGAAGCCGAAGCTGGGGTTGCGGCCCGGGGGGCTGGCCGCTGCGGCCTATGAGTTCTGGCGTGGCGGCGATCTGGTGGAGAACGACCAGCCGCAGGGCAATCAGGGGTTCGCGCCGCTGGCCGAGGTGCTGCCGCTGATGGCCGATGCGCTGAAACGGGCCGAGGACGAGACCGGCACGGGCAAGGTGTTTTCCATGAACATCACCTGCGACGATCCGGCCGAGATGGACGCGCGGGCGGAAATGGCCTTGCAGGCCTTTGCCGGTATGACGGAGAGTCTGGCGTTTCATGTGGATGCCTATCTGGCCGGACCGATGGCGCTGGCCCATGCGCGGCGGCGCTATGGCGGGCATTTCCTGAGCGCGCACCGGGCGGGGCATGCGGCGGTGACCTCGGTGCGCTCGGAACGGGGCTATTCGGCCTTTGTGCTGACGAAAATCGCGCGGCTGCTCGGGGCGTCGGGTATTCATACGGGGACCATGGGGTTCGGCCGTATGGAGGGCGACGAGAGCGACCGGCCGATTGCCTGCATGATCGCGCAGGACCGTGCGGCGGGGCCGTATTTCGTGCAGGAATGGCACGGGATGGCGCGCAGTGCCGCGATTGTGTCCGGCGGAATCAACGCGCTGCGGCTGCCGTCGTTCATGGAGAACCTCGGGCATACGAATTTCATTCTGGCGGCGGGCGGCGGCGCCTTCGGCCATATCGACGGGCCGGCGGCGGGGGCGCTGTCGTTGCGACAGGCCGAGGCCTGCTGGCTGGAACGGGCGGACCCGATCGAATGGGCCGTCGAGCACCCCGAATTCAGGCGCGCCTTTCACAGTTTCGAAAGTGACGCGGATATCATCCACCCCGGCTGGCGACGTGTGTTCAGCCCCGAAAACACCAACCTATGAGGATCACCATGGACCGTTCAATCAAAATCGCCCCGTCCATTCTGTCGGCGGATTTCGCCAACTTCGGGCAGGAAATTCAGGCTATCGAGGCGCAGGGTTGCGACTGGGTGCATGTGGATGTGATGGACGGGCATTTCGTGCCCAACCTGACCTTCGGCCCGCCCGCTGTTGCCGCCTTTCGTCCGCATGTGAAAACCGTGATGGATGTGCATCTGATGATCTCGCCGGTGGATCAGTATATCGAGGCCTATGCCAAAGCCGGTGCCGATGTGATCACCGCGCATCTGGAGGCGACGACCCATCCGCACCGGACGCTTCAGGCGATCCGCAATGCGGGGGCGAAGGCGGGGCTGGCGCTCAATCCGGGCACGGGGCTGGGCGATATCGAGTATCTGCTGGATATGGTCGATCTGTTCTGCGTGATGACCGTGAACCCCGGTTTCGGCGGGCAGAAGTTCATCCACAGCCAGATCGACAAGGTGAAAAAACTGCGCGCGATGATCGGCGACCGGCCGATCCATATCGAGATCGACGGCGGCATCACGCCCGAAACCGCGCCGCTGATGGCGGCGGCGGGGGCCGATGTGCTAGTGGCCGGTTCGGCGGTGTTCAACGGCGGCACGGTCGATACGCCCGAGGTTTACGGTGCCAACATCAAGGCCATTCGCGACGCGGCGGAGGCGGCGCGCTGATGGGGGTCAAGGCGATCATATTCGACGTGGACGGCACGCTTTCGGAGACCGAGGAGGCGCACCGGCGCGCGTTCAACGCGACGTTCAAAGAGTTCGGCCTGCCGTGGGAATGGTCGCAGGAGCTGTATGGCGTGCTGCTGAAAACCACCGGCGGCAAGGAGCGGATGGCGGAATATGTTTCCAGCCATCTGGGCGAAGTGCCGGATATGGAGAAGATCGCCGGGATCCACAAACGCAAGACGGCGGTGTATGGCGAGCTGATCGATTCCGGCATGGCGGAGCTGCGCCCCGGGATTGCGGCGCTGATCGCGGATGCGGCGGAAAACGGGGTGCGGGTGGCTGTGGCCACCACCACCAACCGCCCGAATGTCGACCGTCTGGCCGAAGCCTGTTTCGGCCGGCCGGCGGGCGAGGTGTTCGAGGTGATCGCGGCCGGTGACGAGGTGGAGAACAAGAAACCCGCGCCGGATGTTTTCGAACTGGCGGTGGCGCAACTGGGTCTCGATCCGGCGGACTGTGTCGGGCTGGAGGATTCGCGCAACGGTCTGCTGTCCTGCGTCGGGGCGGGGGTGCCGTGCATCGTTTCGCCGGGGGTGTATACGCTCGGCTCCGATTTCAGCGAGGCGGTGGCGGTGATCGACTGTTTTACCGAAATCGACTCGGTAGAGAAACTCAATAAAAAGATGGGGAACTGATATGGCGGTAGAGACTCCGGTATGTGATTTCGGCTGGAAGGCGCCGGATTTCACGTTGAAAAACGTGGACGGGAAAATGGTGTCCTTCGGGGATGTGGCGGGGCCGAAGGGCACGCTGGTGATGTTTATCTGCAACCACTGCCCCTATGTGAAGTCGGTGCTGGACCGGATTATCCGCGACGCGAAGGATTTGCAGGAACTGGGGATCGGGGTTGTGGCGATCAACGCCAATGATGCCGAGGACTACCCCGAGGATTCCTTTGAAGGGATGCAGGAAGTGGCGAAGGCGAACGGCTTCCCCTTTCCCTATCTGCACGATGAAACACAGCGTGTGGCGATGGAATACGGGGCGGTCTGCACGCCGGATTTCTTCGGTTTCGATGCGCAGGGCGGCTTGCAGTATCGCGGGCGGCTGGATGAATCGCGCAAGCAGGCCGCGCCGGCGGATGTGCGGCGCGACCTTTATCTGGGCATGAAACAGGTTGCCGAAACAGGCCACGGGCCGCGGGAACAGATCCCCTCGATGGGATGTTCGATCAAATGGAAGGACGGCTGATGAAAGCGATTGTATTCGACCTCGACGGGACGCTGGTGGACAGCGCGCCGGACCTGCGGGCAACCGCCAATGCGGTGCTGCGCTCGATGGGCTATCAACCCCTGTCGCTGGAGACCATCCGCAGCTTTATCGGCAACGGTGTGCCGAAGCTGGTGGAACGGGTGATGAAGGCCTCGGACATCGAATTTACCGAGGAGCGGCACAAGGCGCTCGTCGAGACGTTCGAGAAGCTCTATACCGAGCATCCGGTGGATCATACGGTGCTGTATCCCGGCGTGCGCGACGCGCTGGAGATGTTGCAGCGGCGCGGTTATGCGCTGGGCGTTTGCACCAACAAGGTGCATTCGATCACCCTGCGGGTGCTGGAGGGGCTGAAGGTGGACCAGTATTTCGGTTCGGTGATCGGCGGTGACAGCCTGCCGACGCACAAGCCCGATCCGGCGATGTTGCACAAGTGCATTGCCGATCTGGGTGCCGACCATGCAGTTTTCGTCGGCGATTCCGAGGTCGATGCGGCCACGGCACAGAACGCCGGTGTGACTTTTGCGCTCTATACCAACGGATATCGCAAGAGTCCGGTTTCGGAAATTCCGCATGATACGCGGTTCAGCAATTTTGCCGATCTGGCGGGGTTCCTGTCTACGGTCGGGGAAAATACCGTAAAGCTGTAACCAGCCGGTCGAGCGCCTGTTCGAGCCTTGCGCGTTGTGTGGCGAAGTTCAGGCGGGCGAAACCTGCGCCCTCGACCCCGAAGGACTGGCCGCGGGTGGTGGCCAGTCCGGCGTTTTCGCGCAGGAATTTCGTCAGCTTGTCGGGCGGGAGGCCAAGGGCGCGGAAGTCCAGCCATGCGAGGAAGGTGCCCTCGGGTTTCGGGGCGCGGACGCCGGGGACATCGGCGAGCCGGTCGCGCACAAGGGTTGCGTTGCCTTCGAGGTAGTCCAGCGCGGCGTCGAGCCATTCGGCGCCGTTTGTGTATGCGGCGACCATGGCGGCATTGGCGAAGGCGTTGTTTTTGCTGACGGTCAGGCGGGAGTTCTCGCGTTTGAAGGCGGCGCGCATGTCGTCGTTGGAAACCACCGTATGGGCGGCGGCGCAGGAGGCGATGTTGAAGGATTTCGCCGGTGACAGACAGGTGACGGCGTTGTCGGCATATTGCGGTCCGAGCGAGGCGAAGGGGGTGTAGGGGTGGCCGGTGAAGGTGATGTCGGCGTGGATTTCGTCGGACACCACCAGCACGCCGTTGCGCGCGCAGATGTCGCCGAGGCGGCGGAGCTCGTCGGCGCTCCAGACGCGGCCGACGGGGTTGTGCGGGTTGCACAGGAACAGCATTTTCGTGCGCGGGTCGGCGGCTTTGGCCTCCAGATCGTCGAAATCCATGCGGTAGGTCCCGCCGTCGTGGCGCAGCGGGTTGTGGACGATGCGGCGGTGGTTTTCGGCCAGAATGTCGTAGAAATCGAAGAATACCGGCGGCTGCACGATGATGCCGTCGCCCTCGGCGGTGAAGATCGCGGCGGCGGTGGCGAGGATGTTCAGCACGTTCGGGGCGCGCAGGATATGGGCGGGATCGAGCGCCCAGCCGTGGCGGGTTTTCTGCCACTCCGCGATGGCGGGGAACAGGGCGTCGGGGATGGCCTCGTATCCGAAAACGCCGTGGTTCAGGCGGGCCTGCATCGCCTCGATGATGCAGGGGGCGGCGTGGAAATCCATGTCGGCCACGCCGGCGGGGAACAGGGTCTCGCCGCCTTCGCCCAGCACCATCGGATGGGTTTTGAGGGCGGGGACCGCGCGGCGGTCAACGGGGGTGTCGAAGTCGAATGTCTGCATGGGGCACCGGAGTTGTCTGGCAGGGCGTTTGCTGGCAGGGTGGGGGAAACGGCGGTGAAAGGCAACGCGTATGTTTAACGGGTTTATGGTGGCGCTGGCGCTCAATCCGCTGGCCGTCTGTCCGGTGTCGCAGTCGGAGCGGAACAATCCGCCGGAGGTGGTGGCCGAGGCGGTGCAGATCGCCGGTGGCTGGGTCGAGGTGCTGCCGGACGGCACGGGGCCGCGGTTCGTGCTGATGCCGGACGGGACGGTC
>JALSHL010000048.1 GCA_026982255.1 Paracoccaceae bacterium
CGAATGGAAGGCGGCACCGCAGCAATCGAGGCGCGCGAGGCGATGATAATCGTCGGCAGGGTCATGACTGCCAGCACCAGCCCGCCGGCCAGCGGAGCAGAGCGCGGCACACCGAAGAAGTTCAGGAACACCGCCAGACCGAGCAGGCCGAAAACGATCGACGGCACAGCGGCGAGGTTATTGATATTGACCTCGATAAAGCTGTTGATCGCGGTCTTTTTGGCAAACTCTTCCAGATAGATCGCGGCGGCAACCCCGATGGGGAAGGCGATCAGGATGGTAACAAGCATGGTCCAGAACGAACCGACAGCGGCCCCCCAGATACCGGCAAGCTCCGGTTCGCGGCTGTCTCCGGCAGTGAAGAAACGGGTGTTGAACACGATGTCCACACGACCCTGCGAGTTCAGGGTTTCGATCAGCATGGCCTGAATGTCGGTGACCTTGCGCAGGGCCTCGGGCGTGTCATAGACCAGCGTTTGCCAGTCGGCAGGGGCGTAGGTGCCCTCGGCCAGATCGCCGAGCGGTTTGCCCTTGCCGCCGGTCGGGGAAATCTCGGACAGTTTCACCCAGATGCCGTTAACCTTGAGCAAGACCGAGGGGCTGTTCTTGTCCAGTGCCTCGCGTTCGTTGGCGACTGCGGCGCGGGCCTCGAAATCCTCGGCAAGGGCGAGCAGGCGGTCGCGCTCTTTCTCGCGCTTCGCGGCCTCGGCAAGGTTGGCGGTCCTGTCTTCGTCGGTCTCTGCGGCGTCGGCGCGTTCGGTGAACACGCGGCGGCCGTTTTCCTGCAGCGCCGCCTGCGAACGGTTGAAAGCGGCCTTGGCCAGCAGGTCATCGCGGACCTGCAGCATGATGTCGGCAAAATCGGGTGCGCTGGAGGTCACTTGCACGAATTTTCCATCCTGCATAACACTCAGCGTGCCGGTATTGGCCAGCGGGCGCATCTCGCCATACGACCCTTTCAGATACAGGTCGGTGATATCCGAGGCCAGCAGCCGGACGTCGATAGTCTGCCCGACCAGCGCGGGGTTCTGCATCACCGTCTCGCGCAGTTCGAACGCCGCGCCGCCGGATACAATGTCATACATCTGCCGCTTCAGCTTGCGGTCCTTGATATAGGGGAACTCGGCCTTCAGTGCGTTCTTGACGATACCGCCCCAGTTGGCCTTGCCGATAACGGCGGGGTCGCGAGTCCCGTCAGGGTCGATTTTCGACTCTTCCAGCGCCACCGGCAAGGTGATGTAGCTTTCGGTAAAGGCATCGCCCGCCTTGCTGGCAATCGACCAGAGCAACGACAGCAATGCCGCACCGGCCAGCGTGATCGCCAGAATGCCGTAGAATTGCAGGCGCCACTGCGCCGCCTTGCGTTTCTTCAGGCGTTTTGCGGAAGCTTCGGAACCGTGCAGCTTCGAAAGTTCGGTCATATCGATCATCAGTCATACATCTCCCGATATTTGCGAACGATCCTGAGGGCAAAGATATTCAGCAGCAGCGTGATAAGGAACAGCGTGAAGCCGAGCGTGAAGGCCGGCCCCGCGGCGGTCGAGGCCTCGGTATCGCCGGTGATCAGCATGACAATCTGCACGGTAACAGTGGTCACGGCCTCCAGCGGGTTGGCGGTCAGGTTGGCGCCCTGCCCTGCGGCCATCACCACGATCATGGTTTCGCCCACAGCGCGCGAGACACCGAGCAACACCGCCGAAACGATGCCCGGCAGGGCCGCGGGCAACACCACCTGGCGGATAGTCTCGGCCTTGGTGGCGCCAAGCCCGTAGGAGCCGTCGCGCAGGCTTTGTGGCACGGCGTTGATTACGTCGTCGGACAGCGACGAGATGAACGGGATGATCATGATTCCCATGACTACACCGGCAGCCAGTGCGCTTTCGGAAGCCACGGAAAGGCCCATCGCCTCGCCGGTGGAACGGATGAAGGGGGCGACGGTAATCGCGGCAAAGAAACCGTAAACCACAGTCGGGATGCCGGCGAGGATTTCAAGCATCGGTTTGGCCCATGCGCGGACCTTCGGGCTGGCGAAATCGGACAGGTAGATGGCGGCAAACAGACCGATAGGCACCGCCACCAACATGGCGATGGCCGTGATCATCAGGGTGCCTGCGAACAAAGGAATCGCGCCGACCTTGTCCGGGTCCAGCACACCGTCCTGCACGCCGGAAAGCGGACTCCAGCGGGTGCCGAACAGGAATTTGTCAATGCGCCATCCGATATTGCTGAAGAAGGCAATCGTCTCGAAAATCAGCGACAGGACGATGCCGATAGTGGTCAGGACAGCGATTGCGGAACTGGTCCAGAGCAGCCCGCGGATGATGCTTTCGGAACGGTTGCGGGCGCGGAACGGCACGGCGATCCTGCGCAGGGCCAGGAAACCTGCCAGCGCGCCACCGCCAAGCGAAGCCAGAACCGTGCCGATGATCCGCAATCGTTCGGCCGATGCGAACTCGCGCCCCAGCTGCTCGCGCACCGCGTCCGTGGCGGAACTGACGGTTCCGGCGGCAATCGCCTTGACATCCGAAAGGATCAAATCGTGTTCGATCGGCCGCAGGTCGGGCAGGGCTGAACGGATTTTTTCAAGAAAACTGTAGTCGAGGTAAGCACCCCAGGACAGCGACACGGCAATCAGCAGGGCATAGCCGACGATGGCCGCCCAAAGCAGGCTGTAAAGCCCGTGATAGGCAGGACGGGAGTGCAGGGCCGCAAGGTTCTGCCCGCCAACACGGATCGCCCTGCCACGCCCCAGAATATAGAACGCCACCGCCAGTCCAGCGACAAGAAGGATGGTCAGACCAAGCATGTGTCAACTCCGGTTGCTGTGCCGTGTGGCGGAATTTGCGGGGGTAATACCCCCAATGCGAACATAAAGCGAGGGCGCATTTCCGCGCCCCCGCCCTTTTTTCATGTGTTGTGCCTACTTCAGGTCTTCGACCGTCAGCAGCTCCAGATTGCGCACGCGCTGCTGGTCCTCGAGGAACAGGTCCTCGGGCAGCGGGATCAGGCCCTTGTCGGCGAGATATCCATCTTCGCCGGCAGCGGCGTCGGAGGTGAACTCGGCGGCGTATTCCTCGATGCCCGGGATAACGCCCACATGCGCAACCTTGATATAGAAGTAGAGCGAACGAGAAACCGGATAGGAGCCGTCAGCAATGGCTTCAAAGGTCGGCTCCACACCGTCAACCATCGCGCCCTTGATGGCGTCGGAGTTCTGGTCGAGGAAGGAGAAACCGAAGATGCCGACAGCCATCGGGTTTGCCTCGAGCTTCGACACGATCAGGTTGTCGTTCTCGCCCGCTTCGACATAGGCACCGTCTTCGCGGATTTCGGAACCTTCGGCCTTGCAGAACGATTTCTCGTTGCCGGCAGCCTGGCAGCCCTTCTGCATCACCAGTTCCTCGAAAGCGTCACGGGTGCCGGAGGACGGCGGCGGGCCGAGAACCTCGATCGGCTCGGCGGGAAGCGACGGGTCGATATCGGACCACATTTCCGGCTTGTCACCGGCAGCAGCCAGCGCCTTCCAGAGCTGCTCGCGGGTGATGTTGAATGTCGGAGCATCGATGGCGTTGGCAATAACGATGCCGTCAAAACCGACCACAGCCTCGACAATATCGGTCACGCCGTTTTCCTGGCACAGGTTGAATTCCTTCACCTTCATGCGACGCGAAGCGTTGGTGATGTCGGGCGTATCGGCGCCGACACCGGAACAGAACAGCTTGAACCCGCCGCCCGAACCGGTGGACTCTACAACCGGCGTGGGGAAGTCAGTGGTTTTGCCGAACTGCTCGGCCACGGCGGTCGAGAACGGGAACACGGTGGACGAACCGACGATGCGGATCTGCTCGCGGGCTGTTGCGGCACCGGCGGCAATGGTCGCGGCAAGTGCCAGCGTAAGAATACGGGAGGTTTTCATATATCTCTCCAACAGATGTTGTCTTGCTGCCCGGCAACCACATGCCGCCGGATCGAAGCCAGACTATTCGCGTTTGTGTGCGGTTTTATTACAGAGCGGTGACAGTTTTATGACAAGCTAATGTATTGAAATTCATTTGCTATCTGTCGATCCGGTAGAGGATATATGTATCGCTCCGCCCGACTTCGGCAAACTGCCAGCCGGTCGATTCCATCGCCTGAATGGATTCCTTGCGTTTCAGCGGCGCTTTCGGGCATAGCGGAACAAGGTAGTAGTCGGCATCGTCGTAACCGTAACTGCCGCTGTAATACCACGGCGCCCCGCCCCGCAGCCGCTTGACGTCCGAAAACATCCAGAAATCGTTGACATCGTCCGCAAGTGCCAGCCTTGCGGCGCGGGCCCCGGGCACAGTGTCGATCAGTTTCAATCCCTGATACACATCACTGATATAGCCACCCGTCAAACGACAGGCCGGCAGGTCCTCTCCGAGAAAACTGTCGAGCGGATAATCTTCCGGACTCTCGCCCGGCCACAGACTGTTTTCCACGGAGGCCAGCTTGACCGTGCGCAGCAGGTTGCCTTTTTTGGTGACCCAGAGATCCCGCTCTCCTTCGGCAAAGGGAAACTGTCGTGCCGTCGCTGTGTTGAAATAGGACGCCTTGAATACCGAGGAAACCATGGTCAGCATCGGCGGAAGTATCAGCGTCGCGATCACGACAAGCAGGGCCAGCGCCACTTTGCGTGCCGGAATGCCGAAGATCCGGCCGCCCTCGATCGCCGGCAGGTTCGCCAGCAGATACAGCCCGAGAAAAACCAGCCATTTTTGTTCGTTGCCCCAGTTCTGGAAAACGACATAGGCAAAGGCCGGTGCCAGTATCAAAAGGATCAGGCCCTGCCGTCTGGCCCCCGCACTGCGCAGCAGGATAATGGCCAGAAGATAGGCAAGGGTGCCCAGCCCCCTGTCCGCTGCAACCAGCGTCGAGTAGAAATCCCTGTCCGGATACGGGCGGGGCGAATGCAGCGCCACCTGTAGCAGGTCATCCGCATAGGCGAACCAGAAACCGACGCCGAACATCAGGGTTACAACGGCAGCGACAAGCAGTCCCGTGAGGGCCGATATCGCCAGAAACCGGTATCTGCGGGACAAAACCAGGATAAGGAAGCCCGCAATACCGAACGCCAGAAAGAATGTCATCTTCATCAGTGCCAGCACGGACAGACCGAGGCCAACAATCACCGCATCGACATCCGGGCGCGGGTGGCCGGTTTTCTGCGGCCAGAGCAATGCAAACAAAACCACGAACAG
>JALSHL010000049.1 GCA_026982255.1 Paracoccaceae bacterium
ATGCGCAAAATAGACCTCGTTAACGACGACTTTCGGGCGCCGGTCGCCGAGATTGTCTAGAATCTTCGCAAGACTCCTCACACCTTCCCCGAACAACTGCATATAGCGCGACTTATCCGTTTTCTTGCCGAACAAACCGCCAATACCACCGCCTTCGTTTCCTGATTCCGGTATATACCCCTCGAACAATTCGGGCCGCTTTTCCATAAGCTCGCGAATTAACCAGGAGCGCGAGACCAGTTCTCCATTCGGTCCCGCAGCGACGCCTTTTCTTTCGGACAATAGATCAACTATGAAAATATCGGATTCTGCCAGTTCCTGCTCAAGATTCCAGGCAGCACTGCAATCGCGCAAGGCAGCACGTTTTTCGAAGTTGTCCATGTTGCTCGCGGTGATGGCGGCATCAAAGGCCCTGGTGCCGCAGGAATTCAGAGCCGCCATGGAGCTTCGGGCAATATATCCGATTTTGTAATTGACAACACGATGGTCAGGAAACGCGTCCCGGGTAGCACAACCGCCCCAGACCAGAATTTTCTCGGGTATACTCAATGACTTGTTCATAAGGTTTCTCCTGTCCATCACCGGATGGTAACGACAGTGCCTCCTTACCGCAACTCCTCCAGTTCCAGCCATTCCTCTTCGGCAGCGGCCAGTGCCTCCTGCCGTTCGGTCAGCGCGGCGCTGGCCTTTTCGAATTTCGCCGGTGATTTGGTAAACAGCTCGGGGTCGGCCAGCAGTTCCTCCAGTTTGGCGATCTCGGCCTCCAGCCGCTCGATCACGGCGGGGAGTTCCTTCAACCGGTGCGCCTGCTTGAAGGTCAGGCCCTCCGGTTTTTCCGCTGTTTTCGGCGCTGCGGCTTTCGGCTTGACCTTGCCGGACGCTTTCGGCGTTTCCGTCGCCGTCTCGCGACGCTGCGCCCGATAGTCGGACCAGCCGCCGGCATAGACGGTCGCCTTGCCGTCCCCCTCCATCGCGATGGTGGTGGTGGCGACCCGGTCCAGAAAATCGCGGTCGTGGCTGACCAGCAGCACGGTGCCGTCGTAGTCGTCGATCAGTTCCTGCAACAGATCCAGCGTTTCCACGTCCAGATCGTTGGTCGGCTCGTCGAGGATCAGCAGGTTGTTTTCCTGCGCCATCAGCTTCGCCAGCAGCAGCCGCGCCTTTTCGCCGCCCGAAAGGGCGGAAATCGGGCTGCGGGCCTGCTTGTCGGTGAACAGGAATTCCTTGAGGTAGCCGACAACGTGCTTGGGCTTGCCGCGCACCAGAATCTGGTCGTTCTTGCCGGAAACGCCCAGTTCCCTGTCATTGGTCAGGCTTTCCCAGAGCGTCGCCTTCGGGTCGAGCGCCGCGCGGTTCTGGTCGAATACCGCCGGAACGAGGTTGGTGCCGAGCTTGATCGTGCCGCTGTCCGGTTGTTCCTTGCCGATCAGAATATTCAACAGCGTGGTTTTGCCGACACCGTTCGGGCCGACAAAAGCAATCCGCTCGCCACGCTGCACGCGCAAATCGAAATCGCGCACGATCACCTTGTCGCCAAAAGCCTTGGAAATTCCGCGCGCCTCGACCACCAGACGGCCGGATTTGGGGCCGGACTCGAAGGCCATTTTCGCCGTGCCCTGCCGCATCACCTGCTCGGCCCTGCCCTGTCGCATGTCCTGCAAGCGGCGCACGCGGCCCATGTTGCGTTTGCGTCGCGCCGAGATTCCCTCGACAGCCCAGCGGCCCTCGGCCTTGATCAGCCGGTCGAGCTTGTGACGCTGGATATCCTCTTCCTCGAAGATCTTGTCACGCCATGCCTCGAAATGTTCGAAGCCTTTGTCCAGCCGGCGCACCTGCCCGCGATCGACCCAGAGCGTCGTGCGTGTCAGGTTGCGCAGGAAGGCGCGGTCGTGGCTGATGATGACATAGGATTGCCGCGTGTTTTTCAGGTGGTCCTCCAGCCATGCAATCGCCTCGATATCCAGATGGTTGGTCGGCTCGTCCAGCAACAGCAGCTCCGCATCCGCGGCCAGCAGTTTCGCCAGCGCCGCGCGCCGCCGTTCCCCACCCGAGGCCTGTTCGGGGGACTGGTCGGGGTTGAGCTTGATCCCCTCCATCGCGATCTCGATCTTGTAGAACTCCGCCGGATCCAGCCCCGAGGCGGCATAATCGCCAAGGGTGGCATAGCCGCTCAGGTCCGGGTCCTGTTCCATATAGGCAATCGCTGTGCCGGGGCGGCGGAATACCTCGCCCGCGTCCGGCTCCACCAACCCTGCCATGATTTTCAGCAGAGTCGATTTGCCCGAGCCGTTGCGCCCCACAAGGCAGATCCGCTCGTTGGCGTGAATCGACAGGTTCAGCCCCTCGAACAACGGATTGCCGCCAAAGGTGAGCATGATTTCGGAGAGGGTCAGTATCGGTGGTTGTGCCATGCGCGTTCTATCGCCGTTGCGCCGCCGCAGGTCAAGGCGTTAGGCTTCCCCAAACAGGAGAATCGCATGACCGCACGCCCCGTCAGCCCGACCATCGCCGCCACGTTTTCGCCCCCCGTGATGGAGGCCCGCCGCTGGCTGGACGGGGTAACATTCCCGCCGGAGCGTCCGTTGCTGAACCTGTCGCAAGCCGCACCGGTCGATCCGCCCCCTGCCCCGTTGCGCCGCGCCATGGTCGGGGCGATTGCCGAGGATGACAGCCACATCTATGGCCCCGTGCTGGGGCTGCCGGCCCTGCGCGCGGAAATCGCGGTGCAGTGGTCGCAGGTTTACGGCGGGAAAATTGCACCGGAACAGGTGGCGATCACTTCCGGCTGCAATCAGGGCTTCAGCGCCGCGATTGCCACAGTGGCAGCGGCGGGGGATGCGGTGATCCTGCCGACCCCGTGGTATTTCAACCACAAAATGTGGCTGGACATGGCGGGGGTGGAGGCGCGGACCCTTCCCTGCGGGGAAGGTATGCTGCCGGACCCCGAAGCGGCGCGGGCGCTGATTGACGACAAAGTGAAGGCCATCGTGCTGGTCACGCCCAACAATCCGACGGGGGCGGAGTATCCCGACAGCCTGCTGCACGCCTTCGGCCGGTTGGCGCGCGAACACGGTCTGGCGCTGATTATTGACGAGACCTACCGCAATTTCCACAGCGGCACCGGCGCGCCGCACACCCTGTTCACCGATGCCGACTGGCCCGACGAGATCATCCACCTGTATTCCTTTTCCAAAGTGTTCCGGCTGACCGGACATCGGGTCGGGGCGATGGTTGCCGCGACCGAAAGGCTGGAGCAGGTGGAAAAGTTCCTCGATACCGTTGCCATCTGCCCCAACCAGATCGGGCAGAAGGCGGCGCTTTACGGCTTGCAAAACCTGTCGCAATGGGTAGCCGGCGAGCGGGATGAAATTCTGGACCGGCGCGCGGCGGCGGCAGAAGGTTTCGAGCGGCTCGACGGCTGGAAACTTCTCGGCTGCGGCGCCTATTTTGCCTATGTGGAGCATCCGTTCGACATGGATTCCGACGTGCTGGCGCAACGGCTGGTAAAGGAACAATCCCTGCTGTTGTTGCCCGGCACGATGTTCGCGCCGACGCGCGGTCAGGGGGGTGACGGCAGCGCCGAAAAACAGATGCGCATCGCCTTTGCCAATGCCGATCGCGACGGGCTGGCGGAAATGTTCGCCAGACTGGCGGCATTTCGGCCATAGCCCTTGTATCCGCCCCGTTACCGGCCTAAAAACTTCCGACTGAATTCAACGGGCCTTGCAGGGGACGATACAGACAATGACACAGCCGGTGCGCAAAAAAATCTCGAAGTTTTTCTTCTATATCGTTCTGGGTCTCTCGGTTCTGGCCATGGTCGGCTTCGGCATTACCGGTATTTTTTCGCCCTCCACAACGGCCAATGTCGCCACGGTCGGGGACGAGGATGTCACCGCCGAGGAATATTTCCGCGTATTGCAACAGGAGTTGCAGACCCTGTCGCAGCAGGTCGGCCAGAATATCACCATCGAACAGGCCCTGCAGTTCGGCATCGACCAGCAGGTGCTGCAGCGCCTGATTACACAGGCCGCTATCCGCGGCGAGGTCAAACGCCTCGGGATTTCCGTTTCGGATGAAACCGTGCGCAGGGACCTGCTGGAAAACCCGATGTTCCAGGGGCTGGGCGGCGCCTTTGACAAGGACCTTTACAAGGATATCGTAACAAACTCCGGTCTCAGCCCGTCGGAATACGAGGATCTGCTGCGCATGGATGCGGCACAGGTGATTATGCAGACCGCCATCACCGCCGGCGTCGCCCTGCCCGATACCGCGCTCGATACGGTGTTCGACTATATGGGCGAGACCCGCAACTTTACCTATGCCGGTATCACCCCTGAGAATCTGCCGGTCGCCGCCCCCGAGCCGGACGAGGCGGAACTGATCGCCTTTTACGCTGCACACCCCGAGGAATTCACACAGCCCCTGACCCGCGAGATAACCTATGTCAGCCTGACACCCGGACAGGTGGCCGAAACCGCCGAAGTCAGCGAAGAGGCTATTGCCGCCCTTTATGAAAGCCGCGCGGATCAATACAATACGCGCCCCCGCCGTTTCGTCGAGCGCATTGCCTTCGGCACCACCGACGAGGCCGCAGCCGCCATGGCTCGGATCGAATCCGGCGAGGCAAGCTTCGATGACCTTCTGGCCGAAGCCGGCCTGACCGTTGCCGATGCCGATATGGGCGATGTCACGCCCGAGGATGTCGGCAGCACCGTAGCCGCCGTGCTGTTTTCCACGGACGAACCCGGCGTTTACGGCCCTCTCGAAAGCGATATCGGCCCGGCGATCTTTCGTCTGAACGCCGCGATTGACGGCACCTCGATCCCGCTCGAAGAGGTCCGGGACGAGTTGAAACATGAAATCGCGCTGGGCGAGGCCACCGGCACGATTGCCGACATCGCGGACGAGGTAATCGATCTGATCGCCGGCGGCGCAACGCTGGAGGAAGTGGCAGACGAAACCCCGCTGACGCTGGAAACCATCGCCCTTCCCGAAGGCGGAACCGAGGGGATCGCCGCCTATGCGGAATTCCGCGACGAGGCAAGCGCCGCGGAAATCGGCGAGGAACGCGATGTAGTCGAAATGAGCGACGGCGGTATCTTCGCCCTGCGTGTGGACAATATTGTAGAGCCGCATGTCCTGCCTTTCGAGGAAGTACGCGACGAGGTTCTGGCCAAGTGGAAGGCCGCCAAAACC
>JALSHL010000050.1 GCA_026982255.1 Paracoccaceae bacterium
CACATCCAGCAAGGCATTCACATCCGCCTCGCTCAGGGCCTGCGGCAACTTGCGCCCGCGTTTCGGCCCGCGTATCTGTGCCGCCGGATCGTCGGAGCGCCAGCCTTCCAGAAAGGCAAAACGGTATAGCTGCCGCACCGCCGACAACCGCCGCGCCCGTGTCGCCGTCGCCAGCCCCTGCGCCTCCAGCTGCACCAGGTAGTCCTCGATATCGTCGCGCTGCGCCGTTTCCGGCATCTTCCCCTGTCGTTCCAGCCAGTCACAAAAATCCGCCAGATCGCGGGCATAGGCCTTGAGCGTATTCACCGCTGCATCCTGCTCGGCCTGCATTGCCTCCAGAAAAACAGGGAGCCACGGGTGCGCCATTTACAAGGCCCCGGGCAGCAACAGTATCTGCACGGCAATCCGCCGCGCCGCGGCCTCCTGTCCGGCAGCGCGCAGGATATACAGCCCTGCACCGACCCTTCCGGGATCGGCTGCCGCACCATCGGACAGCAGGCGCATCGCCCCCAGCAACGCCTGTGCGGTGTTACCTCTGTCCAGCGCCTCGTGCAGGCGGTTGCTCTGCGGACTGTCCGGCGCCCCTCCGGCCATCGCTGCCGTGATAGCCTGCACCAGCGCATCGCCTTCCGGCAGGCTGGCGGGCGGTTGCTTCCGGACGAGCGCGCGGGCCAGGTCCCGGCGCGGATCGGGCGTTGCATTTTCTTCCCAGTCCGGCGCTGTCAGCCCTGCGAGATGGACAACATCCAGAACCGGCCCGACAACAGGCGCATAGGCCGGCGCGTAGGGCAGCCTTGACAGCGTCTCGCCGAACTCTGCCGCAAATGCCTCCAGCAATCCGGCATCGCCCATCACCTGTATGGCTACCTGCGTCGCCGCTGCTATTCGCGCCGGATCACGGCTTTCCAGCGCCCTGTCCATATCCTGAATGGCCCGCTGCCGTCCCCAGACACCGCCCGAGGCTGCCGGATTGCCGGTGCGATAGGCCTCGAACAGGATGGATGACGGCAAGGCTCCAGATTTCACCAGCCGCTCCGACGCTTCGATCCGTGCCCGCAACGGTGCGCGTGCTTCCGTATCGCGATACAGATAGGGCAGGGGCAGCGGCCCGCTCGGCCGGGGCAGAAACACCGCTTCGCGCAATACGAAATCCATCGGTTCCAGCGGGTCCGGCACTGCGGGGTCGGGCGCGCCCTCGAACATCTGCGGATCGAGGAAGCGGATCAGCAGAAGCTCCCGTTCCCGCGGTATCGCCCCGATACTCGCGCCGAGCGAAAGCGTGATCGCCGCCGCGTTCCAGTCCCCGCTGCGCGCCAGACAATAAACCCGTTTCGACAAATCGTCGGTCAGCGCTGGCGCATTGGCCAGAGTTTCGCAAACCTTCAGTGTGCGATCGGTCAGAATGGCAATGTCGAAAGCCCGGTCAAACATTTCCGGACTGGCCGGGGTGTCCAGATTGACCAGCGCCTCGGCCGCATCCAGCGCGCCCATTTCAAACAGGCGGTCGATGCGGGCCTGCAAAAGCGGGCCGGTATGGTTGCTGCCCTGCGGCGGATTGGCCTGTGCCAGCAATATCCGGTGGAACATCTCGCGCACGGTGGGCACATCCGATTCCGGAAAGTCGCGGACGAGCCGGACGGCCTCGTCAACGTCCAGATCCCCCCACATACCGACCGGAAATCCGGTGACCGAGGGTGCCAGCAAGCCGATTGCGTCGGGGCTAATCCCGCCGAGCCCTTTTTTTTCTATGATGCCAAGGCCCGTTTCCGGCACCAGCGGCGGAGCTTCCGGCGTTATTTCGAACGGCGGCGGGTTGCGCAGGCTCTCGCTCAGCCAGCCGATGGCACTGACCGGTTCCTGCCCGTAAGCAGGCAGCCCGAGCACTCCGCCAGCCACCGCAAGAGCAAGAAACCTCCGCATGGATCAATCCAGCCGGGGTTCGATCGGCACCGTCAACTCGCTTTGCGGTGCCGGCAATTCGAAAAACAGGGCATAGCCGACAATACCGATCCCTCCGATAACGGCGAGATAGAACAGAAATTTGATCAGTCGAAACATAGAACCTGCTCCTCCGGCGTCTTTTGACATTACCGGTGTTTTAAACCTCGTGCAAATCGTGCATAGAGAACCTAGTGCAACTGGCGCTTATGGGCAATCACCCAATTGGGGAAGTTCTGGAAATGGCGGAACACGGCGAAAACCTGCCTCCTTTGAAACTCGACCGGACGGTGGTTCTGGTCGGGCTGATGGGGGCCGGCAAATCGACGGTGGGGCGGCGGCTGGCCGATGCTCTCGGCGTGCCGTTCGTCGATTCCGATCACGAGATCGAAACCGCCGCCAACCTGTCGATCCCCGAGATTTTCGAGCGTTTCGGCGAGCAGTATTTCCGCGACGGCGAAAGCAGGGTCATCGCCCGCTTGCTGGAAGGAGAGCCTTGCATCCTTGCCACCGGCGGCGGCGCTTTCATGTCGCCGGACATCCGCGCCCTGATCCATGAACGGGGCCTGTCGGTCTGGATCAAGGCCGATCTGGAAACCCTCTGGAACCGCGTCAAGGGCAAGCCGGGCCGCCCGTTGTTGCAACAGGAAAACGCCAAAGAGGTCCTCGCCACGCTGTTGGAGGCCCGCTATCCGGTTTATGCCGAGGCCGACCTGACCGTCGAGAGCCACGCCGGTGCCCTGCACGAGGACGTTGTTGCCGACATCATCGCTGCCTTGCGCGCACATGCCGGATCAAACGAGGAAACCCCATGACTATTGAGACCCTGAATGTGGACCTGCCGGGCCGCCGCTATGACATCGTGATCGGACCGGGCCTGCTCGCCAGTGCGGGTGTGCGCGTGGAACCGTTTCTGAAACGCCCCCGCGTGGCCATCCTGACGGACGAAAACGTCGCCGCCCTGCATCTGGAAACCCTGCAAAACGGCTTGTCCGCCGCCGGTATCGACAGCACGGCGCTGGCTCTGACCCCCGGCGAGAAAACCAAGGGCTGGCCCGGGCTGGAACAGGCGGTCGAGTGGCTGATCGAACAAAAGGTGGAGCGCGACGATATCGTTATCGCCTTCGGCGGCGGTGTGATCGGCGACCTTGCGGGCTTTGCTGCCGCCATCCTGCGGCGCGGGGTCGATTTCATCCAGATCCCGACCAGTCTGCTGGCACAGGTGGACAGCTCGGTCGGCGGCAAGACCGGCATAAACTCAAAACAGGGCAAAAACCTGATCGGCGCCTTCCACCAGCCGAAACTGGTGCTGGCGGATACCGATGTGCTGAACACACTCGACCCGCGGGAGTTCGTTTCCGGCTATGGCGAGGTGGTGAAATACGGCTTGCTCGGCGATGCGGAGTTTTTCGAATGGCTGGAACAGAACGGCCCGTCGCTCGCCGCCGGTGACATGCAGAACCGCATCCGTGCCGTGCGCCGCTCCTGCGAGATGAAGGCCGAGATCGTTGCCCGCGACGAAAAGGAACGTGGCGATCGCGCGCTCCTCAACCTCGGCCACACCTTCGGCCACGCATTGGAGGCCGCGACCGGCTACTCCGACCGTCTGCTGCACGGCGAGGGCGTCGCCATCGGTTGCGCGCTGGCCTTCGAACTGTCACAACGTCTCGGCCTGTGTTCGCAGGAGGCCCCGAGCCGCGTGCGCCAGCACCTCGCCGCGATGGGTATGAAAAAGGACCTCGCCGATATTGCAGGGGATTTACCCGATGCCGACGGCCTGATCGCCCTGATGGGACAGGACAAAAAGGTGGTGGACGGCAGGATCGCCTTCATCCTCGCGCGCGGCATTGGCGAGGCTTTCGTGGCCCGCGACGTCGATATGGACGCGGTGCGTGCGGTTCTGAACGATGCGCTTGCGGCACGCTGACTCGTAGGGTGCGCGGTCTCCACGCACCACCATACCGTCACACGCTACAACTCGCCCCGCCCAGCACGCAGAACTTGGCGCAATGGCGGTGGTTGAGCTTCACATCGCGCTCCGCCTCGGCCAGTGTTTCGCCCATCTCGAATTCCGGCGTGTAGGCCAGCAGGGTGCAGGCCAGCACCACCGGCTTTTCCGCCCCCTTGCGTTTCACCACCATGCGGGAACTGGCGCACATCACATCGTCGGGCCGCTTGTCCAGAATCCCCCAGCAGGCGGTGGTGATTTCCGGCACATCGACGGTTTCGTCCATCTCGGGGAACAATACGGTCATGGCCGGATTGAACGGGTCGATATCGAACCCCTCGGCCGTGAACAGGGCACCATACCCCGCGCGGCTGTCCGCATCCGTTTCGCCCCAGAGGGTCCGCCCCGCCACCGCCATGCGGAACCCGTTGTCGCGCAGCCAGCGCATGCCCTCCAGCGTGATGTCATAGGCCCCCGCGCCGCGCTCTTCGTCATGCAGCGCGCGCTTGTAATGGTCCAGCGACACCCGCAGGGTCAGCCGGTCGCCGAATTCCGCCCGCAACGCCAGCAAGCCCGCCAGCACCCGTGGCCGCATCATCGGTTTCATGGCATTGGTCAGCACCAGCACCTCGAACCCGCGTTCCAGCGACAGGCGCAGCATTTCGATAATCTGCGGGTTCATGAACGGCTCGCCACCGGTAAAGCCGATCTCCGTCACCGGCCAGTCCCGCTCGCCGATCTGGTCCAGAAACCCCGCGACCTCCTGCGGCGTGATATAGACCAGCCGGTCGTTTTCCGGGCTGCTCTCGATATAGCAGTTCACACAGGTGATGTTGCACAGCGTGCCGGTGTTGAACCACAACGTTTTCGCCCCCGTCAGCGCGACCGAGGCCCGCGCCTCCCCCTTGGCGGTAATATCGGGGTGGGAAAACTTGTTCAGCGAGGGGCTTTGGTCATTCATAAACGCGGTCCTTTTTCTGCCACGCAGATTCCCCTTCCCGTGCAGGAAGGTCAAGGGCCGATATGTAACGGACAGGCACGAAGGCGTGAGGAGGGGAAAACTGGAGCGGGCGACGGGGTTCGAACCCGCGACAACCAGCTTGGGAAGCTTAGGTATTACGCGAAATAAACATATTAAATCAGATGGTTACCTATTTTGAAATCTTTCGAGTGGGTTCAGTGTGGGACGACTCGGCGGTTTCCATGGCTTTTCGCAGGTCATCCATCTGGACGTGGGCATAGCGCGCGGTCGTCGAGATATCCGCGTGGCCGGCCAGCGCCTGCGCCGCGACGATCCCGTTGGTTCTGGTGATGCGCGATAGGGCTGTATGGCGCAGGTCGTGGAACCGGAAGTCTGGGATTCCGGCGTTCGCCAGTGCCTTCTTCCACGGCTTGTTCCAGCCGGATTGGGTGAACGGCCGGCGCTTGCCGCGTTTGTTGTTTCTGAAAAGATAGGTGAACACCTGCGGTATCGCGGTTACATGTGGCTGGTTGGCGAGCAGGACGAGAAGTGCGTCGGTCATCGGGACGGCATGGTGTTCGCCGCCCTTCATTGTTCGAAAGACGATCATGCGGTTGCTGAAATCCACGTCGCGCCATTCCAGCGCGATGGCGCTGCCGACGCGGCAGCCGGTTGCGAGGCAGAACCGGACGAGCGGTTTCATGTCTTCGCGCAGGTGCTGAAAAAGGCGGACCTCTTCTTCGGCGGTCATTTCCCGCACCCGGCCCTTCGGCTCCGACAGGTGCAGCGCTCTCCAGTCGATGGCCGGAACCCTGGCGTTCAGGTTGCGGTCGGCATAGGTGATCACCCGGCGAAGGAGCTGGAGTTCGCGGTTGACGGTGGCGTTGCTGACTGTCGCCCGGCGGCGGGTGATATGTGCGGTGAGTGTCTGGTTGTCGATTGTTGCCAGCGCGGTTTTTTTCCGGAGGCAGGATAGCAGTATCTTCGCCTGGTATTTCGTAGTGCGCCATGACGGTTGGTGCATCGCCACGTTGGCGCAGTACGTGCCGATCGCTTCGTCCAGGGTGAGCTGCCGCGATGTGTCGCCGTGCATCAACCGGATGCGCGCGGCGCGGACCTCGGCCTCTTCTACTTCCCGCGCTGCCGATTTGTTTCTTTCGCCAGTGCTTCCTCGAATCCGATAACGTTCCCCGCCGACCGTGATCGTGCGGTCATACTGCCAGAACGGGCTGTCCTTTTTCCGGAACGGCATGGGGAATCCTCCGTATGTGAATCGATGAAATTCTGCAAATCGTCCTCACGATAGCGGACAACGCCGCGAAGGCGAACATGTTTCAAGCCGGAACGGCGAAGGCGTCCCAGCGTTCTGGTGCTGATCTGGAGGCGTTCGGCCGCCTGTTGCGGGGTGAGTAGCGATACAACCATATCAATCACCAGCCAACAGTTTCCCGATGGCGCGTATGTAAAGCGCAGCCTCGGTTGTCAGGCGATCACGCGTGGCCGCGTCCAGTGTGCACCACGCGCAGTGTTCCGGCGGGCCGCGATCGTCCCGCAGTTTTCGTGCCACACGTTCTGCAAGAGCGCTCATCCCCGCCATGTCGGTAGCTCGCGGATCAAAGCGGCCAGTCGCAGGGTGTCCGTGACCGACAGGGTGGATACCCGGCCGTCCTCGATGAATACGAGGTTTGTGCCCTTTGCCGACGGGCGTCCGTCGATGCCCATAAGCGAGACGTCATCCGCCAGGGCGTCGGCAAGAACCTCGGCTTCTGCGCTCGCGCCAATAGCGGTGATTTCGATTGGTGTGTTCGGGTGGGTCATTGTTCGACCTCCTCTCCAGTAGCTTCGATGCCCCATTCAATGAGGTTTCGGATTTGTTCAGCGACGCTGGTGTTTTCGCGCAGCGCGCGCTGGTAGATAAAGTCAAACTGGTCACTGTCCATTTTGATGACGACCTGGCGGCGGCCGCCATACAGTTTGACGCCTTTTGCCGGCCCGTTTCGATGCTGCTTGCCGAGCGGATATCCTTGCCCTGTCATTGCACGGCGCCTTTCTGTTTTCACGATTCAGTGTTCAACGTATCCACGTTGGTTGCATGTGCCCTGAATTCCAGTGCGGCCACCCACGGGTTTGACTCCCAGCCGAACCCGCGTTTGGCATTGATACTGTCCCAGAGGTCGCGAAAAGACGCGACCGCGGCGAAGCAACCGTTCTTGCAGTTCTTCATCCCGGTGTCCGCACATATCGCGCATTCCACGCCTTCAGCGATGCTATCGATAGGTGATATTTGCTGCAGGCGTTGCGCCCGCACGTTTGTTACCTCCAACGTTATCCGGCTGGCACGGCGAGGCATAAAAATCGATGGTGTCCACGGCCGGAACAATTTTTCCTCAGGCCCCGCGTAGTTCGCGCGGTAAATGACAAAATCCTGCGCGCCCGGCTCTCCATCGGACCCCCAGCAGAATGTTTCGCGCACCCACAGCAGATCGCCCTGACGGTATTTGATGATCGGGTCCTCGTGAGCGGAGCAAACTACGCGGCGCGTTTGGGTCTTCCGGCCCAAACATATCGCACGGACCATTTCAGGTTTAAATAGTATGGGCTTAATGGTCATCGGTCGTTACCCCTTCCAGACGCTTCCGGTTCTGTCGTTGCGTTTCCGCGCGCAGTGCCCGGTGCCATGCGAGGCGCAATGCCTCTGCCTCCCGTATCCGGTTCTCCAGATCCGGATGATGCAGGTTGGAATTGATCACCTGCATGATCTGGTTCCATCGGTGGCCGAGAATATCCGCATCCGAAAATTGCTTCTGATGTATCATGCCGGATCCGTCGAATTTCGATCCGATCCGTCAGTTTTACCGCCGATCCGCCCGATAGCATCCCGCACGGTGTCGGCTTCCTGTTCATCCAGCAGCTCGACGGTAAGGGCCCAGCCGTCATAATCATCACCGTCCATGAAGGTTTCGCCGCCGTTATGTCCAACATAGAACCGTCGGCAGGCATCGATCGGAAGGCGCAGATCTGGTGATGTCCCCAAGGACGGATCAAGAGCAACGTCGCGGATGCCGCTGGTGGCGTCGCGACCTGCCAGAGCCTCGATCGCGAGGTCGGCGATGCGGCCTTCGGCGAATTTCGCGGCGGCGCGACAGTCGGCGCGGGTTTTGCCCCATGAAGTGACGCAGAAATGGCCGTCCTCGTTGACGGCGATGATCGCGATGCGGCTGGCGTTGGCTTTTTGGCCGGCGGCGCGGGCCGTGGCGATCGGGATGGCTTTCAGGTTGTTCATGCTGCGTTCCTTCGTTGTTGTCTGGCGAGGCCGAGGCGCTTCCACCCGGGCCCGAGCTGCGCATCGGTGTTGGTGTGGTCCGGCACAGCGGCATCGGCCTGCCGGATGCGGTAGTTAAGCCCGATGACTGTCCCTTTCGAATACGGGTGGCCGGTTTTTCGGGTCAGCCGCGCGGCGATTGAGGCTGCGGTTTCACCAGCGTCAATGCGTTCGAGTATTTCAAGGAGCACTGCGTCCGGATGGCGGTATGCGGTCATGCTGCAGCGCTTTCTTCCAGCAGGCGGGTAGCGGCTGTGATCCAGTTGGATACCGCGCTGTCGATGGTGGTGCCCCATGCTGTCGCGCCGTGGAGCGATATCTCGATCATGCTGTCGCACGGCTGTTCGGTGTCGCTGTTGAAAACGCTCATGGCGCCGCCGGAAAATGTGCCGCCGCTTTCCATGATCGCGCCCGCAATGGCGTCGGCGCGTTCTGTCGCGGAGAGGCAGCGCAGATAGGTCGTGAATGCTGAGAGTCTGGTTGCTTCTATCATTTTGTTTTCTCCGGAATTTTATTCGGCAGTATCTTGTTCAGGGCCTTGACGAGCTGGCCCGTGAAGTGTGTTTTCTTGTTGCCGCCGATCAGCCGGACAAGTTCGCGGGCGCGGCTGTCGATCTGCTCGAAATCGATCATCGCCAGAGCGGGTTTCAGGCTGGCCGGGTCGATACCGGCCCGCGCCGCGCGGCGGTATGCTTCGGCAACCCCGGTGACGTTGCTGGCGCTCAGCAGGTTTCTGGTATCCGGATGTGTGTCGGTCAGCATCTCGAGCACATGTTCGAGCCGGTCCGCCCCCATGTTTTTTGTGAGGGTCAGTAACGTGGTTATTGCCCGTGTGCGTCCCGGGCGGATCTCGCCGGTTTCGGCCTCGAGCTGTATGCCGAGCCTGTCGAGGATGCTCTGGACCGCCAGTGCGTCCGGTGCCCCGGCAACCAGTGCGGCGCGGTATTCATCCAGCGGGCCGACACGTGTGCGGTTCTTGTTGATGCCGACGAAAGCGTCGGCCTGTGCGATGTGGTCGCTGCTTCCAACCAGTGCGGGGACTTTCGGCAGTTGCAGGTGGATCGCGGCGATAGCGCGGTGCTGGCCGTCGATCACAGCGAAGTCCGTGCCGGACTTTGCCACGATCAGCGCGCCGAATTTCATCCAGTCGAATTGTCCGATGATTTTTTTGATTGTGCGCTGGCCGATGCGCGAGATCCCGCGCTGGTACGACGGGTCGAGCAGCAGATTATCCGTGTCGATCCACAGCAGGTCGGGGAGCGCCAGCCCTTCGGCGGCCGGCAGGCAGGTCGCCGAGAATTCGAGCAGGCTGGCGATCGGGGTGATTTTGGTCAGTTCCGGCATGCGCGGCTCCTTTTGTGGCGGCTTTCCATGATTTGCGGCATTTCCGATGCGGCGAAGGCGAGGCGGCGCTGCCTGGACTGGCGCACCGGATGGCCCTGCGCGGATTTCAGGATCAGCCAGCAGGTAGTGAATATTTGCGGGCTGGCAGTATGCTCGCCCGGATTGGCCGCCACGCGGCGGGCGTCACGGATAATCCCGCTTTCCGGCATTGTCAGAAAAACATCGGTCATTCCGGCGCGTCCCTTTCGATGGCGGCCTTGATCCAGTTGCGGACGGCGCGCAGCTCGTTCATGGTCGAGGTGGCGCGGCGGCCGGACATCATGAAAATCCAGTCGCCGCCCGTGACGCGCTGCATTACGGCCATCCCCTTGTTGATGCGGAAGCGGATTTCGCGCAGCAGCTGGTCGTCCGACAGGCGGTCGAGCGCGAGGGCGTCGATATGGCGGCTTTCTTTTTCAGTATTCGAAGCGCGGTGCATCGGCTGTCCTTTCAAAAAACCCCTCCGGCCTGTTCGCCGTGCCGGAGGGGAGTTGAAGGTGCCGGTCGATACGCGGTTACTGGTTACGCGGCACCCGTCCAGGGAGGTTTCTACGGATGAGACATTCCGTAAAACACGACGCCGATGGCGGCGATGCAGGCCAGAACCAGCACGAGGCGCAGGGCCTCGATGGCGAAAACGGCGAGAGGCGCCGTGGCGTCACCGGAAAATCGTGCTGTTCTGATCGGCATGTGGTGCCTCCATCGGTTGAGTCGATGGAGAATAGTTACTAATGGTAATGGTGACGTGTCAATCAAAAAATTACTAATAGTAATAATAATTGACAGCGCGGTGCGTCGTGCGCATAAACGAAAGGCCGCGCAACGGGTGCGCGGCCTGTGGTATTAAAGGACCGGAGGCGTTATTTTTCCGGCGGGTTTTGTGGTCTGGTTGTTTGTGTGACGCCGGCGCGGTTGTCAGGTGACGGGGGGATCCTTCCTGACCGGAAAGCGCGAAAGAAAATCGTCGTCAGCCAGTGTGCTGGATGACTGTGCGGGCGCGCCATTCCGGCGGTTGGCCGCCGGTGCGGTTGTTGTATCCTCCAGTGCGCGGGTAATCCGTTCGAGATACAGGTTGTTTTGAATGGTGATCGCCAGGATGCCGAAAACAACGATTGTCGCCAGCAGCCCACCGGCCGCTGCCAGCAGCCCCATGACAGCACCGTCGGCGCCGGCAATCACGACCGCGCCGACGGCAGTGCTGATCAGGGCGGCAAGGATCAGGAGGGAAATGAGCGATTTGAATGCGTTGGCAATAAAATTCATCGGGGGCTCCGGTTTATAGTGTCTGTATGTCCTGTTGTGCGATGTGCCTACGCAAAGGGGCGGCCCACTTCAGGTGGACCGCGTATTCAGTCTGGTTCGAATTGTTGGCACTATGCAAGTCAAAAGTGTGCGGTTCGCGCCCCGGGCGTATATATTTCACCAGTGCGCGGCCGTCGGTGGTTTCGCAGATCCCGACATGGTTGATGGCATTTTCATCGACGCCGACAAAATGGCGGGTGAAAAACAGGATGTCGCCACTCTGGATGATCGGCGACATGGAGTCGCCCTGCACCTCGACCGCGACGATGCCGCTGGCGGGGAGGTCGTCGGGGCAGGCGACGTGATAGAGGCCGTCGCCCTTGGCGTAGGCGTCGACCAGCTCGACCGTTGCGCCAGCGCCAACGCGACCGGCAACAGCAACGGGGCGATCATTTGCATAAAGAGCGGCGACAGGCACATCGAGGACCGTTGCTATATCCTGAAGCAAGGCAGCGCTCGGTCGGCGCTTTCCGGTTTCTATCTGTGACAAATAGGGCTGACTGATGTCGATAGCATCGGCCAGATCGCGGGCCTTCATCCCAGCCTTTTTGCGAATTTCAGCAATTCTAAACATGAGTTCTGTTTGGCAAAGGGAGTGATTCGGTGGCGGCAAGGGCGGTAATTACAGCAAGGGCGATCCAGATAATAAAGATAACCATGTTGGCAGCCGTTGTTAGAGTCTCTGTATGTCCTGTTGCGAGATGTGCCTGCGCAGCGGGGCTGCCCATTTCAGGGGGACGGAGTATTCAGTCTGGTTCGAATTGTTGGCGCTATGCAAGTCAAAAGTGTGCGGTTCGCGCCCCGGGCGTATATATTTCACCAGTGCGCGGCCGTCGGCGGTTTCGCAGATTCCTACACGGTTGATGGCATTTTCATCGATGCCGACAAAGTGGCGGGTGAAAAACAGGACGTCGCCATTCTGGATGATCGGGGACATGGAGTCGCCCTGCACCTCGACCGCGACGATACCGCTGGCGGGGAGGTCGTCGGGGCAGGCGACGTGATAGAGGCCGTCACCCTTGGCGTAGGCGTCGACCAGCTCGACCGTTGCGCCAGCGCCAACGCGACCGGCAACAGCAACCGGGCGGTTATCCGAAATGAGCGCATGCACAGGAACGTCTAAGGCACGCGCGATCTCTTCAAGCAGAGTCGTGCTGGGCTTTTTTTGGTTTGCCCCACGTTCCAACATAGAAATGTAGCCTGGGGTTTTGTCGATCATATCGGCTAGATCGGCAATCGTTAGGCCGCGTTGTTTGCGAAGTTCTCGAATTCTGAGTTTCATCGGGTAAAGGTGCCAGATTTTGTAAGGGTTTGTCGACTTACCCACGGTAAAAAGTGACTAATGGTAAAATACCCCCTTGACGGGAAATCCTTACCAATAGTAACTATTCGATATGTTGAAATCATATATCAAACGCACCGATTCATCTCGCCGCGATCTGTCGCGGAGACTTCGGATAAGTCCTTCATACTTATCGTTGTTGGAAAACGGGAAGAAGAAACCATCCCTCGACCTCGCTGTCCGCATCGAGCGCCTGACCGATGGTGCTGTTCCGGCCTCGAGCTGGGTAGAGCAGAGCGGGGAGGCGGCGTGATGCGGGAATCCTCCTTTCAAGTCGATCCTGTCACAGCAGGATTTCCGGCACACGGGAAAGCGGACGGGGGATTTGCCCATGCGTAACGTCCGCCCAGGCTCGATACAGGCCGCGATCCGCGAGGTTATCACCCGTGCCGGCGGGCTGGAGTGTGTCAGTGCCGATATCGGCGTGTCTGTCACGAACCTGTCCCGCGCGACCGCCTGCGACGATGATCGCCCCGGCGGTCTGGGGATCAACCATTTCGACCGGCTGGGCCGTATCGTTCCGGATGCGGTGGTGCCGCTGGCGCAGCATTTCGGGCACATGGCGGGCGGTGTTTTCCAGCCGCTGAAGGTCGACGGTGCGCTCGGGGCCGATATGAGCCAGCTGACGGCCGAGTTCGCCGATGTGCTGGCGGTCCATGCCGAGGCCATGTCGAGCCGGTCGAAGAATCCGGACGATTACACGGTCGAGGAGGCGCGGGCGGCGCTGAAGGAAATGGACGAGCTGATCGAGGTCGCCGCGCGGGTGCGCGGGTCACTGGTGCAGAAGGCGAGGGGGCGCGTATGACCGAGCTGACATCCGAAGCCATTGCCGATATGACCCGCGCGTTTACCCGTTCCGGCGGGAAGGTCCGCCGGATCCGGCGCGGAGTAACCGCCAGCCGGCCGAGCACATTGCCGCGTGATCTGCGGGACCAGTATATCGAAAAAATCCAAACGCGCGGTCTGGCCTCGACGCGGTATATTCTGACGTTGAAGCAGGTGTATGCGGTCGAGGAGATGATCGCACGGCGGGCGGGGCTGGACGCAATCGCCGCGCGGATAGGGATGACCGGCAAGCCGCTGGCGAAGATCGTTGCGCGCCTTGAATCGTCCGGCGTGGCGTTTCCGGATTATCTGCGCAAGGACGTCGCGCTGTTGATCGAGGATGGCCGTGAAAATCCGAAAACCGAAGATACTGTCAGCCATAAAAAGATGCCGCGCCAGCCCAAACCGGGGAAAGAAATCCGGCCGTTGACCAGTGCGGAGTTGCAGGCCTTCGAAATGGTGCGCTGCGGTTACAACACCAACGTGGCGGCGCGGGCGTATGGTTTGCGGGCGCAGGCCTTGCGGCAGTTGATCGTTACCCGTTTTGGCGGCCCTTATGATCTGATGAAGGTCAAGAATTTCGCTGCATTGCAGCGCGCGCTCGAGGTCAAGAACAACGATTCCGAGGGCGCGGCAGAGCCGGTGGTGAGGTGCCTGAATTGTGGCGCGGCGATGCCGGATGACTGGCGTGGCGGGCGATGTGACCCATGCGCCGGTCGCGCGCCGTTACGGGGCGCCCAATGAGTGTGCTGCGGGTTCATTGCGAGGTGTTGCGGGTTCCGGTCTCGCGACAGACGGCGGCCCGCCTGCGGGCCATGGCGGTCGAGGCCGGAGCGGAGCTTCCGGATCTGGCCAGTGTGCTGCTGGAAAATTGCGCGATCAATTATATCGAGGCGAAAGGAGCCAGAGATGCCGAAAAGGAATAAATATCCGGTCGGAATTCCATGCAGCTACAACCGTCAGGTGGTGCTCGACATTGTCGCCGGTTCGTTGCCGGATGGTGACGACAGTTTGACTGTTCCGCGCGCGTTGCTCGAGGCCGTCATTCTGGTTGCGGCTGATATTGTGGTCGATGGTCAGCTTTGGGACCGCGATCTTACGGGCGCGGCGCGGGCGTTGCGGGAGCCGGAATTTGGTGGTGCCGCCTGGCGGTCAAGTCTGCGGCGGAACTCGCAGCACCTGCTGCACGTCCTCGAGGAAGAGGGATTCGTCAGGGTTTTCGACAACAGCATCGATTGCGCGGCTTATCAGGCCGGAATGGAGGTGGCGTGATGGCGGGAAGTGTCAACAAGGTAATCCTGATCGGAAACCTCGGGCGGGACCCGGAGGTGCGCACATTCCAGAACGGCAGCAGGGTGTGCAACCTGCGGATCGCGACGTCGGAAAGCTGGAAGGACCGAAATTCCGGCGAGAAGCGCGAGCGGACGGAGTGGCATTCCGTGGCGATATTCAATGACGGGCTTGTCCGCGTTGCCGACCAGTATCTGAAGAAGGGCGCGACGGTTTATATCGAGGGCAAGCTGCAGACCCGCAAGTGGCAGGATCAGGCGGGTAACGACCGTTATTCGACCGAGGTTGTGTTGCAGGGGTTCGATGCAAAGCTGGTGATGTTGGGGCGAAAGCCGGATGGCGGCAGCAGTGCGGATCAGGGCGGTTCGGGCAGTGGTTCCGGTGGTGGCTATGCTGCTGCCGGAGCCGGTCTTGAAGACGAGATTCCGTTCTGATGGGGATGCCGGCGAAATACGTTCGGCATGATGTGCCCGTGGACATGTATGCCTTGCTGCGCAAGGCGGCCGATATGGGCATGAAGGTTCGTGTCGCGCCGGATAATCCGGAGCAGGGGTATGTCTATTGCCAGAACTGTGGCGATGGCCGCGACGTCAGGATTGTGCTGTCGCGGTGGCAAAACAGTCCGCATGGGTGTTTGAGGTCCCCCTTTCGGGCCTGCTCCGCCAGTGGGGGGTGAATATGCGTGATGACCCACGGCTGGATGAGGCGAAGGCAATACCGATCGAGAACATCGCCGGAATGCTGGATATCCCGGGGCTGAAACGGGCCGGTAACGAGGTGACAGGGCCGTGTCCGGTTTGCGGTGGCGTTGACCGTTTCTCGATCAGTCCGCGCAAGAACCTGTTCAATTGCCGCCAGTGCGGCGGTGGTGACGGGATCAAGCTGGTCGAGTTGGTGCAGGGATGCGATTTCAGGGCGGCGCTGGCATTTTTGTGCGGGGAAGCAGCTGCGCCGGTATCGCCGGAAGAACAACGCCGCCGTGTGCGGCGTGCCGAGGAAGCCCGACAGAAAAGCGAAGAGGAGGCGCGCCGGTATCGTGAAAAGGCGATCCATGCGGCAAAGAAAATATGGGCGGAGGCGGCTGGCGGCACATTGAACCACGTTCTGCATTATCTTGACCGGCGCGCGATCAGGATTGACGGGTTGCCGCTGTGTCTGAGGGACATTGATCGGCATAAATACTATCAGATTAACGGGCGCGAGGCGGTCCATGTTCATACCGGACCCTGTATGGTCGCGGCGATCCAGCGGCCGGACGGGCGCCTGTCGGCGGTGCACCAGACATGGCTGGATCCGGCGCAGCCGAACGGCAAGGCGCGGATCGTTGCGGCTGATGGGCGGGTGCTGGATGCGAAGAAGGTTCGCGGCTCGAAAAAAGGCGGCGCGATACGGCTGACCGGCGCGTTGAAATCCGATGTGCTGGTCATGGGGGAAGGCATCGAAACCACCCTGTCGGCCATGGTGGCCGATACTTACCCCGGCGCGATGTATTGGGCGGGTATCGACCTTGGCAATATGTCTGGCCGGATGCGGCCGGTTGACGGCCGCCGGTGGTCTGGCTTGCCGGACATGACGGACAAGGAGGCGTTTTACCCGCCCCCCTGGGTGAAACGTCTGATTTTTATTCAGGATGGTGACAGCAATCCGACGATGACGCGGGCGAAACTGGAGAGCGGTTTGCGGCGCGCAATGGCACTGAACGCGGGGTTGGTGGCCCAGATCGTGCACCCCGGCAAAGGGGTCGATCTGAACGATATTCTGATGGGAGTGGCGGATGCCGGATAAAAACGTGGATAAGGTGCGTGATATTATGGCGGAGCCGGAAACCATTGCGCCGGACCCGGATGCGGTCGCACCCCGCACCCCGCCTGAAGGACCGCCCGCCGATCCTCCCGAGCCGGACGATGGCGGGCCGGTGCGGGATTGTGCCGAACTGCCGCTCAATGATTATGGCAACGGTCAAAGATTCGCGATCCATTTTGGCGAAGACCTGTTGTTTGTGCCGCGGGTCGGCTGGTTTTGTTGGGACGGGGTAATGTGGGCCAAGGATCCTGACGGGGTCGAGGTGCGCCGCAAGGCCCAAGGTGTCGCAGCGCTGATCAAGCGTGAAATCCCGCATCTGGCACTCGATGAATGGCAGATGGACAAGCTGTCCGAAAAGCGCGCGGTTGCGGAGGAGCTGCAAGCGTTGGATCGCATCGAGATGCCGACGGACGAGCAGAAAGAGCGGCGACAGATACTGCTGTCGAAAAGCGCGGCTATTTCCAGCCTCGAGGCGTTGTTGGGCCAGAAAAAACGGGACCATCACCGGCATGCCAAGAATGCGGGTAACGCCGGTCCGATGAAGCATATGGTGGAGCAGGGCGAGATCAATCTGCATTGTCCGTATGAGGCGCTCGATGCGGACCCGCTTCTGGTTAACACGCTGTCGGGTGTGTTGAAGTTCGAGGTTGACGAGGCTGCCCGGCGCCAGTTGCGCGAGGAAGGGTGTTCGGATTTCGAGGGCATCGCAAAGGTTTCCCTGGTGAAACACGATCGGGCGCTGCGGCTGACAAAGGTCATGCCGATCGAGTATGATCCGCAGGCCACCTGCCCGATGTTCGACGATTTTCTGGCGCGGATCCAGCCGGAAGAGGATATGCGCGGCTTTTTGCAGCGCTGGTTCGGACTGTCGATGACCGCGTTGATTGGTGATCAGAAGATGGTCTTTTTGTACGGCATGGGGGCGAACGGCAAGTCCGTACTGGTCGATCTGATGTCGAAGATGCTCGACGGTTATGCGGCGACGGCCAAGATTGAATCGCTGACCGGATCCTCGAAGCGATCCGGGGCCGAGGCTACGCCTGACCTGGTGCCGCTGATGGGCGCGCGTATGGTGCGGGCGTCGGAGCCGGAACAGGGCGCACCGCTCAAAGAAAGTGTGATCAAGGAGCTGACCGGTGGCGAGCCGATACTGGTGCGGGCGCTCAATCAGGATTTTGTCGAGGTGTTGCCGGAATTCAAGTTGACGATCAGCGGCAACCACAAACCGGAGATCCGCGGCACAGACGACGGTATATGGCGGCGTGTGCTGCTGACACCGTTCGATGTCCAGATACCACAGGCCGAGCGCGACCCTAAGCTGGGTGAAAAGCTGTGGGCGGAACGCTCGGGCATCCTTAACTGGATGATTGCCGGGCTGATGGATTATCTGGAAAACGGCTTGCGGGAGCCGGAGAGAATTATCGCCGCGACACAGGAATTCCGCGAGGAGAGCGATCCGGTACACAGTTTCCTTGTGCAATGTTGCGAGGTGACCGGCAAGGAACAGGATTTCACCCGCAGCAAGGATCTGGTCGAGGCGTTCCAGTTCTGGCAGCGCGAGCGGGGCGAGACGCCCTGGAAGGACACGACGGTCGCCAGACGCCTGTCCGACAAAGCGGGCAAGTGGCGCGAGCCGCGATCCGGCCTGCTGTTTTCCAAGCACAAGGCCAGCGTGTCCGGCTATCGCGGGATCCGGCTCACCGACATGTTTCGCAAACGGCGCGAAGACGTCGAGATACAGAGCCGGTATGGAAGCGGTGAATTGTGATGGCGTGCTGTCGACCCTATGATGTTTCCAGCCCCAGTTCTTTGCGCAGAAGGGCGTTGGCGCGGGTTTGCCAGCCGCGGCCATCCCGCTTCAGACGCTCGATCACATCGGGATCCAGCATGATGGTCACGCGCTGCTTGCGTTCGCCGGCCGGTTTGGGCGGGCGGCCGCGCCGTGCGGATTTGAAGAAGGCGTCGTCCAGCTCGCGGACCTCGCCGGTCGGGTCGGTGTATGGTTCAGGTTTCTTTGGCATATCTGGCCACCTCTCGTTTGTTCGCCTTGCGCAGGCTGATGATGCGGATGTTGTCGCCGCGCCAGCACCATGCGCAGACGTGCAGGCGCTGGCCGACGGGGGCGATGCTGACAAAGCGCCGCTCTCCATAATCGGTGCGGGTATCTGTGACGGTCATGGCGGCGTCCCAGTCAAAGCGCTGCATGGCGGTGAAATCCACGCCGTGCTTGGCGATGTTGTTGTCGCGCTTGCTGTTGTCCCATTCGTATGTGATTCCGCCTCCCATGCAATTATTGTATGTATAAATATTCACGATTGCAAGAATATTTATGAATACAATAATTATATATTCAACATGACAATTCGAAAGATAGCTGGCGAGGCGCGGATGCGTGACCGGGCCGGTTCGTGCTATTTGGCCGAGAGCTATCGCGATGGGAGGGCCGAACCCGCACCCGATGTTGGTCAGTTCTTCGAATGGGAGGGTAACCCTCCCAGACCGGGAGGGTGGATGCGCAAAGGGGGTGTGGGGAAAAGTGATGTTTGTCAGATGGTTGCGCGGAAATCTGGGAGGCTAGGGAGGCTAGGGAGGCAATTTTCGGCTACGCGCGTGCGCGAGGGGGTGGGGTGCTGGAAAGGCCGAAAAGAGGACTCACGCGTAAGGGTCAAATCATCCTCCCTACGTTCCCTAGCCTCCCACATCCGGTTTTTAACTTAAAATTATCAACGGGTTAATGGTCACTATTTTCAGGGAGGATAGAAATATCAGGGAGGGTTACCCTCCCAAACAGGAAAGCGGAGTTATGGCCGCAACCAAATGTAGTAGTGATGTTGTGGCAAGCCACAAAATATAGAAAACGAGCAGCAAGGAAGTGTGAAAATGCCCAGAGCCAGAAGAAAACCAGCCGCATTGTCGATGACGGACGCCGTGATTGTCGGGGTGTCGCGCAATCAGGACTACGACCTCGGTGCGCCGACGCATTTCCGTTTGCGACCGGAATGCCGGACCGGCGGCGTTGCCCTGTGTCGCGATCTGGCCGCCAGCGAGGCGAAGGTTCGCCGCGCGGCGCGGGTGGCCGCCAACCGACCGGTGCCTGGCGCCCGTGCGACGCGTATGCTGAAGCGCGAGGCGGTTGATGGCGATGTCAATGGCCGGCAGCGTGTGCGCGAAATGCATCCGTTGCAGGTTATGTACAAGGCGGGTGCCGTATCATTGCCCGAGTGTGCCGCCGGAATGAAGTTGTTCGAGGCGTGGGAAGAAACAGGGCGCAGCCCGTCCGTGGATCTGTCGCAGGATCGGGTAGACACATCCAGCAATCCGGCCGGTACGGAGGACAGGATCGCGATGTTGCAACGGTTCAGCCGGATCTGGCGCCTGCTGCCGGTCGAAGGGCGTGACGTTTGCTTCCACGTTTGTTGCGAGGGCCGGTTCCTGCGGGACGGGTTTAGCCGGAACAGTAGAGAGATGGTGGCCGCGGTCGAGGTGTTGCGGATGGCGCTTGGCGTTCTGGCCGACGCGATGGCTGACGGGAAATTTTGAAATAGTATTTGCCAAGTCCGCGAATCGCTTGTACCTTCTGCATATTCCAAAGATGGGCCCGACGGAGCAAAATCTCCGTATCGGGCCTTTCTTATGGCCAATCCATTTATTGTCAGGGTGGAGCAGTCGGTAGCTCGCGTGGCTCATAACCACGAGGTCGCAGGTTCGAGTCCTGCCCCTGCAACCAGATCGCCAGCGGCGCAAAGAGGAGAACGAGATGGGCATTATGACACTTCAGGAGATCAAGTCGACGGGCCTTGCGCCGTCGTTTGCTGCGGTGGCTTCCGCCGATGTGATCGAAACGGCAGGTGATGACCGCGTTATGCTGTACGTAAAGAATGGCGGCAGCAGCTCGATTAACGTAACCGTTTCGGCGGTCAATACATCCGTCGATGTCCTTGGTGTCGGCTCTCTGGCAGTTGATGACATGGTTGTGGCTGTAGCGGCCGGTGCGGAGAAGATCATCGGGCCGTTCGCAGCCGCGTATCGCGACGGCGACGGCACGGTATCGGTCGCATACTCCGCGACAACTTCGGTAACCGCAGCTGCGCTGAAGCTGAAACGCATTCCCTAAATGGGAAGGCTGACCAACCTCAAGCCGCGCCTTGGCGTCCAGCGACAGCGGCTTGAACGGGTTGGTGTCGGAAATCGAGATCGCGATCGGGTAGCTGCAAATCCGTCGCGCGCCTGGTACAATACTAAACGCTGGCGGGAGCTTCGCCAAAAGGTTCTTATTCGCGACGGATATTTGTGTCAGAAAACCGGCGAGATATTGAGCGGAAAATATCCGGCTCCGAACAGCCCGGTTGTTGACCACATCCGCCCGCATCGTGGCGATGAAAAGCTATTCTGGGACATCGACAACCTGCAGTCTGTGTCGAAGGCATACCATGACGGAGACAAGCAGCGCATTGAAAAGGGGGGGGTGGTCAAACTCTAACCACCTACCAGCGCAATACCCACCGCCATATAATTCGGAGATTTTTTCCTTTGGATCATGAAATTTCGCCAGACCAGCATGATGTTGATCTGTTCGGCAACGCTGTCGAGCCGATCCGCGATAGACGCGGGCGGCCAAGTTACAAAAAAACAAAGGAAAATCAGGACTTTGTATCCGTGCGCGCTGCGGCTGGCTGGACGCAGCAGCGTATTGCGGAAGACATGGGGATCGATGCGAAGACGCTTCGAAAGAATTTTTCCCGCGAGCTGGAAAATGGTGCGGTGTTCATCGAGGGGATGGCTCTCGATGTCCTGATGAAAAAAACACGTGAAGGTCACGTGCCATCAATCCGGTTGCTTCTGGATCGTATCGATCCGAGATCCGCGATCGGGAAGCGCTCCGGCTCCGAAAAGACGAAGCCGACACCAAAGCCGGGCAAGAAGGAACATCTGCGCGTCGAGGCAGGAAAGCCGTCAGGTGGTTGGGCTGGTCGCTTGCCCGGGTTCGAAAAGGCAAACTAGGTGGCTTTCGATTTTTCGTGCCCGGACTGGGCTGAAAAGCTCGCGGCCGGAAGTACACCAATTGCTGATCTGCCGCTGGATATGGATGCCGCCGAGGAAGCTGTGGCGATTTACAACAATCTGCACCTTCCGGATGTGCCTGGAACGCCTGCGCTCGAAGAGGCGGGGGGCGAGTGGATGAGAGATATTATTCGCGCGGTGTTCGGTTCGACCGAGGCCAGCACGAATATCAGAATGGTCGGCGAGGTATTCTGCCTCGTCCCCAAAAAAAACAGTAAGACGACAAACGCGGCTGCGTTGGCCATCACCTTTCTGCTGTTGAACCAGCGAAAGCATGCGGATCTTCTTCTGATCGGACCGACGCAGAAAATTTCCGAGACAGCGTTTGAGCAAGCAAAAGGTATGATCGAGGCGGACCCAGAGGGATATCTGCAAAAACGGTTCCACATTCAGGATCACAAGAAAACGATACAGGACAGGGTGACCAAGGCGCGGCTGATGGTCCGGACATTCGGAATGGAGGTTCTGACCGGGGTTAAGCCGATTTTCGTCGTTATCGACGAGGTGCATATCCTCGGAGGCATTCCATATTCTGCGGATGTACTTCGCCAGATCAGGGGTGGAATGCTCCCGTTTCCGGAAGCCTTGCTGTTCATGATTACTACACAAAGCGATCATCTGCCATCTGGAGTATTTAAATCTGAGCTCCAGTATGCACGAGGGGTACGGGATGGGCGCATCACTGAGGGGGTGAGGTTGCTGCCGGTGCTGTACGAATTTCCAGAGGAGATTCAGAGAAGCGAGGACAAGCTGTGGCTGGATCCGGATATCTGGTACATGGTCACGCCGAATGTCGGCCGTTCGATTTCGATCGACAGGATGGTCACGGCCTTCCAGCGCGCCCAGGAGGACGGCGACGAGGAGGTTGCAGCATGGGCGACGCAACACCTGAATGTCGAGGTCGGATTGGCTCTGCACTCCAACAGGTGGCTGGGCGCCGACTACTGGCTGGCGGCCGGCGACAAAAGTGTAACGCTGGATTCGATAATGGACAGCGCCGAAGTGTGCTGCGTCGGCATTGACGGTGGAGGTCTTGACGATCTGCTTGGCGTCGCTGTGATTGGTCGCCACCGGAAAACAAAGCAATGGATGCACTGGGCGAAGGCCTGGGCACACCCAGATGTTTTACGTCGCCGCAAGAGTATCGCCGGAAGGTTGGAAGAATTTGCAAGGCTTGGGCAGCTGACGATCTGCACGGAGCCGACGCAGGACATCATTGAGGTTGCCGATATTATCGACCAGCTGAACAGTAGCCGGCTGCTCCCGGCATCGGCCGCCGTCGGTCTAGATCCATACGGAGTTGCGGCTCTGATTGATGAAATTTCCAGCCGGAATATCCCGGACGATATGATGCTCGGTATTGGACAGGGCACACGTTTATCGCCAGCCATCTGGGGACTGGAGCGTAAACTCAAGGACGGAACATTCGTTCACGGAGGGCAGGAGCTTATGGCGTGGTGTGTCGAAAATGCTGTTGCCGAACAGCGGGGAAACGCGATTTTGATTACAAAACAAACGGCCGGAAAGTCGAAAATCGACCCGCTGGTGGCAACTTACAACGCTGTGATGCTGATGGCGCGCAATCCGGAAGCATCGTCCACGGAGTCGGTTTATAGCCGCCGTGGCCTGCTGATGGTGTGATATGGGCGTTCTTGATATTTTCCGCAGGCAGGCTTCGCAGACGCTGCGGCCCTCTCCGCGAGCAATGGCTATAGACGGCGGCAAAACAATCACGACTTCGGCAGATCTAGAAGAGGCACTGCGTGGTTCTATGAAGTCGGGCAGTATTGCGGTAAATTCAAACAGCGCAATGCATGTGGCTGCGGTCTATGCGTGCATCAGAATACTTTCAGGTTCTGTTGCAAATGTGCCGTTGCACGTAAAGCGCCGGGATAAAACAGGCGCACGTTACGATGCGCCGGATACGGCTTTGTGGAAATTGTTGCGGGGCAGGCCCAACCAGTTTCAAACGGCCAGACAGTTCCGGCGTGCAATGCAGGTCGATGTTCTGTCTGAATACGGTAATGGATATGCTGTTATAACTCGCGGCACAAGAGGAGAGCCGATTCAGCTGATACGGCTGAACCCAGCGAGGGTAACCGTCAAGCAGAATCGGGATCTAACGAAGGTATTCGAATATCATGATGAAAACGGGGCGTTTCACCGGTATCAGCAGGATGAGATTTTTCACCTTTTCGGTTTGTCGCTTGACGGCATTTCTGGCGTCGGACCTATCAAATATGCCCGTGAAGCGATCGGGGATTCACTGGCTCTTGCGCAGCATGGCTCTACGGTGTTTCGCAACGGCGCCCGTGTTTCCGGTGTGCTGGAGACAGACAAGGTTATCGGACAGGAAGGCATTTCGGCGCTGAAGGAAAGCCTCGAGGCTTTTCGTGCCGGTGGTGACAATGAGGGCAAAGACCTGGTTCTGGAGGACGGCCTTAAATACAAGGCCATGGCGATGTCGTCGCAAGATCTTCAGTGGATCGAGGCGCGGTCATTCGGACGAGCCGATATCGCTATGTTCTACGGGGTTCCGCCGCATATGCTCGGCGTCACCGAAAAAAGCACCAGCTGGGGGGCCGGCATCGAGGAACAGACGTTAGGCTTCCTCGCCTACACACTCGAGGATCATCTGACCATGTGGGAGGATGCGATCGAAGCCCACCTGACAAATCCTGATGACGGCATTTATGCCCGCTTCAACCGCGCAGCCCTGATCCGAAGCGACACGGGGCGGCGAAAAGAGTTTTACACCGGAATGGTCCAGTGGGGCCTTATGAGTCCGAACGAGGTCCGGGCGCTGGAGGACATGAACCCGCGTGAAGGTGGCGACATCTACTATCAGCCGCCGAACACAGCCGGAGAGCCACAGAAAATGGAGCCGAGGAAATGAGCCTTCGCAATTTGCCAAAGATAAATGTTGGTCAGCGCCCGCAAAACTTCCAGTGGGACGCGCCGTCAGATGTCCTCGCTAAATGGGCCGAGGCGCCTCTTGCCGCAGATAGTGGCGGCAACAATACGATCACCGTGTTTGATGTGATCGGCGAGGATCCGTGGACCGGCGGCGGCGTAACTGCAAAACGCGTCTCGGCGGCACTGCGTGCGATCGGCAACAAGGATGTGACGGTCAAAATCAATAGCCCCGGCGGCGACATGTTCGAAGGGATCGCCATTTACAATCTTTTGCGGGAACACCCTGCGGTGGTCACGATCGAAATCGTCGGCTGGGCGGCGTCCGCAGCGTCAGTCATTGCGATGGCCGGAGATGAAATCCGCATGGGTCTCGGGACTTTCCTGATGATCCACAACGCATGGGGCGCTGTGGTCGGAAATCGTCACGACATGCGCGAGGCTGCGGATCTGTTCGAAAGCTTTGATGCGGCTATGGTGGATATTTACGTGGCGCGTGCCGGCAGCGAGCGGGATGACGTTGTTGCGCTCATGGATGCCGAAACGTTCATGGGGCCGAGCGACGCCAAGGCCAATGGGTTTGTAGACGTGATAGACGAGTCCCTGGACCAAGTACCCCTGGACCAGACAGAAGGTAAGATGCAGGGCGGAAGTCAGCGCTCCATTCAGGCCCGCCGCCAGATCGAGGCGGCGCTGGCAAAATCAGGATATTCCCGTCGCGATCGCAGCCAGATGCTGGCCGAAATCGTTGACGATACGGTGGCCCCGCGAGATGCAAGCCACGACCACGCCGCGCGCGATGCAGGCACAATCGCTGCTTTCGAGCAGCTCATCAATTCCATGAAAAGCTAGAGAGGACAACAACATGTCTTACATGACCACCCCCGCGCGTGTGCGCGGCGCCACCGCTGTGCGCGCAGATGCAACCAGCGCAAAGGATATCGCGGCCAAGCTGGCCAAAACGTTCGAAGACTTCAAGGCGGCTCAGGACAAGCGCCTCGAGGGCATCGACAAGAAGTTCGATGACGTCGTGCAGGCGGAACAGGTCGAACGGATCAACGGCGAACTCTCGGAGCTGTCCAACATGATCAACGAGGTCAAATCGCTGCAGGCAGCAATGCAGGTTGGCTCTGGCGGACAGAATGTCGATCCGGATGTGCAGGCGCATGCAGACCAGTTCAACAGCTGGTTCCGCCGCGGCGACCGTGCGCTGTCGGCAGATCTCGGCGACTTGGAGGTAAAGGCCAAGTTGACCACGCAGTCCGATCCGGACGGTGGCTACCTGGTGCCGACCGATATGGAAAATACGATCGACCGCGTTCTGGGGGCCGCCTCGGCCATGCGTAGCGCCGCGCGGGTGATGCCCATTTCCAGCAACACCTACAAAAAGCTGGTGAGCAAGGGTGGCGCTGGTTCCGGTTGGGTGGGTGAAAGTGAGGACCGCCCCGAAACCAACACGCCCCAGCTGGCTGAAATTGCCATCAACACGAAGGAACTTTACGCCCAGCCTGCATCGACCCAGTCTGCCCTGGATGATGCCGCCATCGATGTTGCAAAATGGCTGGCGGACGAAGTGTCGATCGAGTTCGCCGAACAGGAAGGCGCCGCATTTATTTCCGGCGACGGTGTGAACCGGCCGAAAGGTATTCTCGGATATCCCACAGTGGCGAATTCCAGCCACACATGGGGCAAGGTCGGTTTCGTGAAAACGGGCGCAGCATCTTCTTTCGCGTCAACAAACCCGGCCGATGCGTTGGTGGATCTGTACTATGCTCTCAAGGCCGGTTATCGGAATGGTGCGAGCTGGATCATTTCCGATGTTGTGCAGGGCGAGGTCCGCAAGATGAAGGACGGCCAGGGCAACTACCTGTGGGCAGCCCCGACGGAAAGCGCGCCGGCGACATTCCTGGGCAAACCCATAATGTCGGATGACAATATGCCCGGGCTGGCCGCCAACAAATTCCCGGTCGCATTCGGGAACTGGAAACGTGCGTATCTGATTGTCGATCGCATTGGTATCCGTGTGCTGCGGGATCCGTTCACATCCAAGCCGAATGTTCTGTTCTACACGACCAAGCGTGTTGGCGGCGGCCTTGTCAACTTCGAGGCATGCAAGCTTTTGAAGGTCGCAGCGTAGATCTGCTGACCAGCCGCGTAGGCCTGCAGACCACATGACGGGGGTGTAATCCCCCGTCAAATCAACATCCAGAAAAAGCGAGAGAAACAATGAAAGACCTTCATTCCAATATCTATATCGATCAGGTGGTCGGTGCCAAAGTTCTTGCGAGCACGCCCACGCCTGTTGCGTCCGATCTTCAGGATCACAACTCGGCCGAGATCATCCTGGGCATCGGCATCGGTGGTATCACGTTCGATACGACCAACAAGATCGAGTTCGTGGTCGAACATTCCGATGATGACAGCACCTACTCGGCCGTCTCGACCGACGAGATGCTGGGTGCAGGCACGATTTCCGGCGGAATCGTCAAGGCCCTGACGGCCGCCCACGCAGCGGCGGCGGTCTATCGCTTCGGCTACATTGGCGGCAAGCGTTACCTCAAGGTTACGCCGACGTTCGCCGGGACACACGTGACTGGCACGCCGATCATGTGCGCAATCGCCAAAGGTGATGGTATCAGCAACCCGCAGGATGATCAGGCCTGATCGTGAAATCTGAAGGGCGGGCGCAATGTCCGCCCAAAACAGGAGCGCTGCATGCTTAGACCACTACAGGTGACTCCACCATCCGGAACTCCGGTTACTTTGACGGAGATGAAAACGCACTTGCGTATTGACGGGTCCGACGAGGACACACTTGTCCAGTCCTACATTGATGCCGCCACCAGTTATCTGGATGGCGCGACAGGTATTCTTGGCAGGTGCCTGTTGACCCAGACCTGGGCCGTGAAATTGCCTTCGTTCCCGTCGGCGGATTTCAAGTTTCCGTTTCCGGATGTGGATGGCTCGGCTGTTGTGGTAAAATACTACGATTCAGACGATGTCGAACAAAACGTGGCGGCAGCGGAGTATTCCGTTCACGAGGGCGCGGCGAGCGCACATCTGACATTCAGATCAACCTACACGATCCCGTCGATCGCCGATCGGGACGATGCTGTCAGCATCACGTTTGATGCAGGGTATGGTGCTGCCTCCGATGTTCCGGCTGCAATCAGGAACGCAATCATGATTATGGTCGCCCGTGCATACCAGGACCGCGAGGGAGTGGAAGCTTCCGGTGGCGGGATGTCTAGGGACCCCGTGTACATGCTGATTGCCCCGTTTCGTCGAATCGCGATTTAGGTGCGGAAATGAAATCCGGAGATCTTGACCGCCGTATCGCAATCGAGCGGGCTACCGTGACCGTGAACGGCTACAACGAGGAGGTCCGCAGCTGGACAATACTTGCGACCGTTTGGGCCGCGGTCTGGCCGATCGCGGATGGCGAGCGCTGGCGAGCAGGCGAAGTCGGCGCGACGGTGACGCACAGGTTCAGGATCAGATGGTCATCTACGGTGTCGGATATCACGCCGGCAGACAGAATCAGTTTTGACGGACGTATTTTCGAAATCAGCGGAAGCAAGGAAATCGGCCGGCGTGAGGGAATCGAGATTACGGCTTCGGCGAGGGCGGAATGAGTAAAACGGTTGTGAAGGTCGAGGGGTTGCGCGAACTCGAGAAGAGTTTGCAGAAGTTTACGTCGGCAACGGGCAAGGCCGTTCTGCGTCGAACCTTACGTCGAGCAGCAATTCCGATCCGTGACGCGGCCAGAAGTTATGCGCCATATGACCAGGGCAACCTCGAGGCGTCTATCAATGCAACGACAAGAAAGCCGAAAGGGCACGATGTCGGGAAGAATGCATTTCGCAAAGCCATAAAGGACGGCAAGGGCCGCGCAGAGGCCGTATCGGCGATGCGCGACGCCAGACGGATTGGCGATCCGAACAATGCTTTTGCCGAAGCATTTGTGGTGGCAACTGATCCGGCAGCCATATTGGTGGAGTTTGGAACCGGGGAGCGTGTTCAAAAGTCGACAGGGAGGAATGTTGGCAAGATGGAGCCTGATCCGTTTATGCGGCCCGCCTTCGATACCAAGGCGCCGGTTGCGGCTGCGATGATCAGAGATACCTTGCGCGACGAGATCAGCAAGACGGCCGCACGATTGCGCGCCCGGGCCGCGCGGGCAGGGGGGCGGTAACCGTGCAACGGGATTTTGTCGCACTACTGTTGGCCGACAGCGCTATCGCTGGCCGTTTTGGTACTCGAATCCACTGGGTGGAGCGGCCGCAGGGAAGCGGGCTGCCGGCGGCAGTTCTATATATCGTCAGCGAGGTCAACAAATATACCACGCAGGCGCCTGACCGGTTGGTCATGACAAGGGTGCAGATAGACGTTTTCGCGGACACCTATGCCGATGCGGATCAGGCATTCCGTGTTCTGAAGGCAAAGCTGAATGGATATC
>JALSHL010000051.1 GCA_026982255.1 Paracoccaceae bacterium
TGAGCGATGCCGAAAAATCCGTAGCCCTGACCGCCCTTGACGATGAATACAAGGCTTTTGCGACCTATGAGGTTGTGATCGAGACCTTCGGAGCCGTGAAACCTTTTGTCAGCATTCAGCAAGCCGAAGCAACGCATATCGGACTACTGACCGACGCGCTGGCGGCAGACGGGATCCTCGTGCCGGGGAATCCTTATCTTGACGGAACCCTCCCGCGGCCGGAAGCTCCGGAAAGTGTCGCCGAAGCCTGTGCGATCGGTGTACAGGCCGAAATCGCGAATGCCGCGCTTTATAATGACGAACTCCTGCCGGTTGTGAGCGATAACACAACGCTGACAGATATTTTCGAAAAGTTGCGGGACGCATCGACCAACCAGCATCTGCCGAGCTTCGAACGCTGCTCCTGAAACCGTTCCCGGGTGGCGCGGACAAGTCACGTGCCACCCGCTTTCACCCGCTCGAACAGAACCGCGGCTATTCCTGCGGCAGCAACATATGCCGTGCCCGCGCGCCGCGTTCGATGGCGGCGCCATGCAGGCGGTCGATGTTCAGCTCATAGCGGATCTCGGCCATGAATTCCAGTTCGCCCTGACGCAGGCGCCCGTCGGCGGCGGCCACATCGCAGGCCATGGCATAGGCGGTTTCATAGAGGGCTTCGGGCAGGGCCTCGCGCACGATACCGAACAGGGCGTCGAGACCATCCTCCACCTCGAACAGATCGAACACCACCTGCGCGACGCGCTTGACCCGTGTGTCATCGTAACCGGCAAAAATCGGCATGCTGTCGACGATGCGGGTGATCGAGAGCAGCTCGGAATTGGTGATGTTCTCGTCCGAGGCGGACTCGGCAATCATCACCGCGACGAGCGCATCTTGCGGGGAAAAGGACGGCGGGACGGTTTCGGTCATCGGTTTACCTTTGCTATGCGGGTTCGTCCGTTAGATTATTGACGCGAGGGGCGCTGCACAATAGGAAGCGCAGGTATTTTATCCGAAAGGTGGAACCATGTCCGAACTTCGCGAAGCCGCAATGACCTCCAAAGCCTGGCCGTTTGAAGAAGCGCGCAAGCTGGTGAAGCGGTTCCAGAAGGCGCCGCCGGAAAAGGGCTATGTGCTGTTCGAAACCGGATACGGCCCGTCCGGCCTGCCCCATATCGGCACCTTTGGCGAGGTGGCGCGCACAACCATGGTGCGCCGCGCCTTCGAGGCCCTGAGCGACATTCCCACCAAGCTGATCTGTTTTTCCGACGATATGGACGGTATGCGCAAGGTGCCGGGCAATGTGCCGAACCCCGAAGCCTTGCAGGAATATCTGCAACTGCCGCTGTCGGCCGTGCCGGACCCCTTCGGGGAATATGACAGTTTCGGCGATCACAACAACGCCATGCTGCGGCGGTTTCTGGATACGTTCGGGTTTGAATACGAGTTCATTTCCTCGACCGAATTCTACAAATCCGGCCGTTTTGACGAGGTTTTGCTGCGCTGTGTGGAAAAATACGACGAAATCATGGAAGTCATGCTGAAATCGCTGCGCGAGGAACGGCGGGCGACCTATTCGATTTTCCTGCCGATTTCGCAGAAAACCGGTCGGGTGCTCTATGTGCCTGTGAAGGCGGTCGATGCGGCCGCGGGCACGATCACCTATGACGACGAGGACGGCGAGGAAGTGACCTCGCTTGTCACCGGCGGGCGGGTAAAATTACAGTGGAAGCCGGATTTCGGTGCCCGCTGGGCGGCGCTGGGCGTGGATTTCGAGATGTATGGCAAGGACCATTCCACCAACACGCATATCTATGACAAGATTTGCCGAATTCTGGGCGTGCCCGCACCGGCGCATTATGTCTACGAGATGTTTCTGGATGACAAGGGGCAGAAGATCTCCAAGTCCTCGGGCAACGGGATTTCCATCGACGAGTGGCTGACCTATGCCAGCGCCGAGAGCCTGTCCTATTTCATGTACCAGAAGCCGCGCACGGCCAAACGGCTGTATTTCGACGTGATCCCGAAAGCGGTGGACGAATATCACCAGCAGTTGCGCGCCTATCCGGCGCAGGATCTGAAGGCGCAGTTGAACAATCCTGTCTGGCATATCCACAACGGCAACCCGCCCGAAAGCGATATGGTGGTGCCGTTTTCCATGCTGCTCAATCTGGCATCCGCATCGAGTGCGGAGAACAAGGAACAGATGTGGGGGTTCATCCGCAAATACGCGCCTGACGCGACACCCGAAACCCATCCGGGGCTGGACGTGGCAGCGGGCAATGCCGTGCGTTATTTCCATGATTTCGTGAAACCGGCGAAAGTGTATCGCGCGCCGAACGCGCAGGAACGTGCGGCGCTGGAGGATCTGGCAGAACGGTTGCGCGGCTGGGACGGCGAGGCGGATGCGGATGGATTGCAGACGCTGGTTTTCGCGGTCGGTAAGGACCACGGATTCGAGCCGTTGCGGGCCTGGTTCGGGGCGATCTACGAGGTGTTGCTCGGTGCCTCGCAAGGGCCGCGGTTCGGCGGGTTTATCGCGCTTTACGGTGTGGAGCAGACGGTGAAACTGATCGAAAAGGCGCTGGCGGGAGAGTTTTTGAACGCGTAACGCGCGAATTTCGCCGTTTCCGGTTTTTTGTTAACCTGCGCTTAACCCCTGCGTGGTATCCATAGGGCTACCGCGGGTATTTCTGCGGCTTTTCTCGAGAATTTTATGAATCAGCGCCCTCGCTTCGAGGGGACCCTTTCCGTGTGGGCGCCGTGGCGATCAACAGGGGATTTTTGCTTATGAATATGGTGGTTACCGACGGAATTGACCTGATGCCTCCGACGTTTGTGGACGGGTTGCTGGACTGGTCCAGCACGGATGGAACGCCGAGTTCGCCGAGCTATGACGGGGCGGCGAATGCGGCGATTGTGACGGCGGATCCGGACTTTGGCGATTGTCTGGAAGTGCAGACGGTGAGCGATCCGCTGAACCTGCGCTACAAGGGCGAGGTGCCGGTGTTTGCCGGTGGATATATCGAGATTTCGGCGCGGATCAAGGTGATGAGCGGGGCGTTTCCCTCGGCGCGGATTGCGGCATGGGCCGGTGGTGCCAGCGGTGTGCATGTGGGCGGGCTGACGGAAGTCGGGCCGAGCAATACGATGGACACCTACGGGCGGGTCTATACCGTCAAGGCGATTGTCGGATCGGGCAACCGCACAGGGGTCGATATGGTCTGGGGGACCGCGCCGGTTTACGGGCATTTCGGGCTGGACCTGACCGGAGCGGTCGGCGCCGTGGTGCGGATCGAGTCGGTGGAAATCCGGGATGTGACCTCGTATTTCCATCGCAAGATGATGGACTGGGTCGATGTGCGGGATTACGGCGCGATCGGGGACGGGGTGACGGATGATATCGACGCCTTCGAGGCCGCGGATGCGGCGGCGAGCACCTCGGGCCGCGCGTTGCTGGTGTCGGAGGGGCAATATTACCTGAGCCGCAATGCGACGATCAATGCACGCTGCCGTTTCGAGGGGACGCTGGTGATGCCGGCGGCGAAGCGGCTAATGCTGACCGACAACTTCGCGCTGGCCCCCTATGTCGATGCATTCGGCAACGAGGTCGAGGGGTTCAAGCGGGCGTTGCAGGCGCTGTTCAACTATACCGACCATGAATCGCTGGATATGGGCGGGCTGCGGGTACAGCTGGATGCGCCGATCGATGTGCAGGCGGTGGTGGGCAACAAAACCACCTTTGCCAACCGGAGGGTGTTGCGCAACGGGCAGCTGGAGGCGAGCCCCTCGGCCGGATGGGATACGGAGTTCAACACGGCAACGGCGAATTACTCCGCCAGCGATCCGCTGGCGCTGACCAATGTGAGCGGGATCGCGACGATTCCCGTCGGCTCGCTGGTGGTAGGGGCCGGCGTCGGGCGCGAGGTCTATGTTACGGACAAGGACATCGCGGCGGGGCGGATTACGCTCAGCCAGCCACTGCATTCGGCGCCGGCGTCACAGACCTATACGTTCAAGCGGTTCAAGTATCTGCTGGATTTCTCGGGGTTTGATTCCGTGCAGCGCTTCCAGATCGAGGATATCGAGTTCGGCTGTTTCGGCAAGGCCAGCGGCGTGATGCTGGCGAAGGACGGGCTGGCCTGGCATATCCGCGACTGCTGGTTTACCAAGCCGAAGGACCGCGGGATTACCTCCATCGGCAAGGGATGCAACGGGATGGCAATCGATTCGAATGAATTCCTGTCGAACGAATACAATACGCTGGTGCAGTATCGCTCCACTATCGCGTTCAACACCAACAGCAACGATATCAAGGTGCGCAACAACCGCGCGGTGCGGTTCCTGCATTTCGGCGTGCTGAACGGTGGCGGGCATATCATTTCGGGCAACCATTTCTGGCAGGGGGATGGCTCGATCGACGGGGAGCGCTCGGCCGGGATCGTGCTGACGCAGAAAAGCTGCAAGACCGCCTATGTGGGCAACTATGCGGACAATGCCTGGCTGGAGCTGAACAACGAGCATGACGTGAAAAGCAACGCCACGGCGACGACGCGCGGCTTCGGAACCCTGACGGTGACGGGGAATATTTTCACCGCCGGAAGCGTGCCGGCGTGGTTTACCTATATCCGGCTGGCACCGTTCGGAAACAACCACCGGATCGACGGGATTTCGGTGATCGGCAATACGTTCAAGACCATTGGCGGCTCGACCATTGACCGGGTCGAGGGGGTGGATACCACCGAAGGGACGTTCGATATGGCTGCGGCGAAGGGGCTGATGTTCAGTGGCAATTCCTATGACGCGGTGGCAAACCGGACCGAAAGCCCCGTGGTGGCGCGGGTGGCGCAGGCGGGGCTGTCGGCGGGCTGGTCGGTGGACCTGTCGGCGCGGCTGCCGTTTGGCGGCGATGTGCTGGGGGTCGATTATGTGACGCCGCAGGGGGCGGTGGTCAACGGAACCGGTGCGACGCATTTCGGGGCGGCTGTAGCGAGCGCGACGGGCGGGGTGGTCTCCATCGGCTGGTCGGAGCCGGTGTCGGGCACGGTGCAGGTCTGCGCGCGGGCCGATCTGGCGGCGTAACTGCGGGGTTTGGTTTTTGGGGAAAACGGGTTTAGGGTTGAGTCGAAGGAGGCTGCCATGACGACTATTTCCAAAGACCGGACCGTGCAAACGGTGATCACGACCTTCGAGGTAAACCCCGGAACCTGTCAGGATTTGCTGGAGGAACTGTCGGCGCTCTGCGACGAGGTTATCAGCAAACGGGAGGGGTTTATCTCGTCGGCGCTGCATGTGAACGATGCGCAGACGCGGATCGCGAATTATTCGCAATGGGAGCGGCGGGAGGATTTTCAGGCCATGCTGCGTTCGGATGAAATGCGGGCGCGGAGCCGGAAAATCAACGAGATGTGCAAGGGCTTCGAGCCAGTGTTGTATGACGTGGTGTATTGCCGGTGATCGCCGGACGGTGCGATGTCCGTCCACAGCCCATAAAATCCGGGAATGTATGGTGCACCCGGCACGATTCGAACGTGCGACCCCCTGATTCGTAGTCAGGTACTCTATCCAGCTGAGCTACGGGTGCTTCCGTGGGGCGGTTTAGCGTTGCGCGACGGGGTTTGCAAGAGGCAAAAAACACGCCCTGACGGATTTATTCGCCGCCCTTCGGCAGGAAAATACGGAAGGTCGTGCCGGCCCCGGATGTTTCCACCAGCTCCAGCGTGCCGCCGTGACCGCGCACCAGTTCGGCGGCGATGGCGAGGCCGAGTCCGGTGCCGCCTTGCCGCGCGTTGCCCTGGAACGGTTTGAACAGAAACTCGCGGGCCTTGGGCGGCAGGCCGGGGCCGGTGTCGCGCACGCAGACCTCCACCCCCGTATCCGTTGTGGCTGCCGTGACCGTGACCACGCCCAGCGCGCCGGTGGCCTCGATCGCCTGGCGGGCGTTGCGCAGAAGGTTGGCGAGGACGCGGAACATCTGCTCGGGATCGGCCTGCACCTCGACATCGTGCGCGACGGTCGAGACGATCTGCACCTTGCTGTCGGGGGATTGCAGCTCGTCGCTCTCGATCACGTCGTCAACGATGGATTTCAGGCTGACGCGCCGCAGTTCCGGCTCCGGCTCGTCCGCCTTGCCGAAGGTCAGCGTGCGTTCGCACAGGTTGACCGCCCGCGACAGCGAGTTCAGCAGTTTCGGCGACATTTTCTGCACCTTGGGGTCGTCGCTGGTTTCCAGCCGGTCGGCGAGGATCTGCGTCGTCGTCAGGATATTGCGCAGGTCGTGGCTGACCTTGGACACCGCCCCGCCAAGCTGCGCCAGCCGTTCCTTTTGCCGCAAGGAGGCATTCAGGCCGGTTTGCAGGTCGTGCAGGGCCACCTCGGCCTCGCGCAGTTCCTTGATGGAGGCCTTCGGGGCGATGATGTTGTGGGCATCCTCGGGCGCCTTCTGGAAGCGCACCATGGAATCGATGACCTTGGAAATCGGGCGGGTGATCAGGATCTGCAACGCCAGAAACAGCGACAGGCCGGTGACCAGCGAAATCAGCAGCGACAGCAGGAACACGTTCCTGGCATAGTCCAGCATGGCGGCGCGCACAGGGTCGGCGAACAGCACGATCTCGATCTCGTTGCCGGCGTTTTTGACCGGCTGCCCGATCACACGGATGATCTGCATTTCCGGCGCTAGCGCACTGGCCACCGCATCGCGGATCGCGGTGAAAACATTCATGTCGCGCAGATCGTAGTTCGCGTCGATCGGCCCCGGGATCGGCTTGGCCAGCATCAGCTCGCGCACCGCGTCGCGGCGCAGCACGATGTTCAGCACCTCGGCGTTTTTCAGCAATTCGTCGTTCAGCTCCGGCGCCACCATGTCGTCCGGCGTTGCCAGCAGTGCCAGCGAGGCAAGCTGCGCCCGTTCAAGACGTTCCTGCAGGAACGAGATGCGGAAATTCGCCACCGAGGGGATAAAGATCAGCACCTCCGCCATCATCACGAAGAGGATGGAGAGCAGCAAGAACCGGCCCGATAGCGTTTTGTAAAACATGGATTTCCAATGTCCCTCTGGCGCATGAATGTAGGCGCTATGCAGGCCAGCGGCAAGGCGTGTTCCTTTCGGGCCGGTTTAACCGAACCGCTGCACGAACCGCACGACCTTTTTCACCCGTTCGCTTTCGAACAGGCGCGGGATGTAATATTGCCCCGCGGCGCGTTTGTTGATCTCGCCCAGCGTCGGATAGGGGGAAACCATCGTCGCCACCGCGCCGATTTTCAGCCTGTTGGCAATCACCAGCGCCCATGTCTGGATCAGCTCGCCCGCCTGCGCGCCTACAATCGAGGCGCCGACGGGTTTGCCCCTGACCACCATCACCTTGATCAGCCCGCCGGTCAGCCGCTCGGTGCGGGCGCGATCGTTTTCGGCATATTCGAAACGCAGGACCTCCAGCAATTTGCCGTGTTTCTCGCGCGCTTGCGCCTCGGTCAGGCCGACTTGCGCGATCTCTGGGTCGGTATAGGTGACCCACGGGATATGGTTGTTTTTCGCTCTGGACGGCAGCCCGAACAGGGCCGAGCGGATGATCACCCCCGCGTGGTAGTTCGCCACATGGGTAAATTGCAGCCCCCCCGCCACATCGCCAATGGCATAGACGCGCCGGTTGGCGGTTTTCATGCCCGCATTGACGACAATTCCGGCGCGGTTGGTTTCGATCCCTGCCGTGGGCAGGTCCAGACTGTCCACATTCGCCTTGCGCCCCACCGCCATCAGCAGGTGCGAGCCGGTATAGGTGGCCCCGTCCCCGGTTTTGACTGTCACACCACCCGCTGCACTGATTTCCGAGACCATCGCCCCCTCGACAATCTCCACCCCGTCGGCGCGCAGGCTTTCCAGCGCGATGGCGGCCATTTCGGGGTCCTCGCGGCCCAGCGCCCTTTCCCCCTCGATCACCGTCACGCGCGACCCCAGCCGCGCGTGTGCCTGCGCCATTTCCATGCCGATGGGACCGCCGCCGATGACCAGCAGGTGGTCGGGGCGCTCGCGCAGCTCGAAAATATTCTCGTTGGTCAGGTAGTCCACCGTCTCCAACCCCGGGATCGGCGGCACGAAGGGCGAGGAGCCGGTGGCGATCACGAAGCGGCGCGCGGTGATGATCGTGTCCCCTGCCTGCACCTCGGTTTTCGAGATGAAGCGGCCGTATTCGGTGATGACCCTGACGCCCAGCCCCTCGAACCGCTCGACGGAATCGAGCGGCTTGATACCCTCGATCACGTTTTCCACATGATCCATGACGGCAGCGTAATCGACAACCGGCTCCACCGGTGCCACGCCGAAGGGCGCGCCGGAGGTCATGGCGTGCGCGTGTTTGCCCGCCGCGATCAGCGCCTTGGACGGCACACAGCCGTAGTTCAGGCAGTCGCCGCCCATTTTGCCACCCTCGACCAGCACCACGGAGGCCCCCATCTGCACCGCCCCCGCCGCCACCGACAGGCCGCCCGAGCCGCCACCGATCACGCAAAGGTCTGTTTTGATACGCTTCATGCTGTTTCCTTTTTGCGGAAAAGTTTCAGGATCACCGGCAGGGCCGACAGGGCGCAGAGCGCAAGGATCGGCAGCAGGATCTGCGGCTCGAATATAATGCCGAGGTTCGGGGATTCGCCGCGGGCAAACACCTCGCCCAGCCCCGAGCCGACCCATGTATAGACGACGCCACCGGGGATGATACCGACGAAGGTGGTCCAGACGAAGCGCGTCAGGCGGGTGCCGACCAAAGCGGGCACCAGATTGGCGACGAAGAACGGAAAGGCCGGCACAAGGCGCATCAGCAGCAGGAAGCTGACCTCGTTTTCATCCAGCCCGCGCTTGATCTTGCCCGCGACGCCCTCGGACCCTTCCATCTTGCGCGAAAGATACTCGCCCAGCCCCATGCGCGCCGCCATGAAAATCAGCGTTGCGCCGATGGTTGCCGCGCCGATATTGAACAGCGCGCCGGGGAACAGCCCGAACAGGAACCCGCCGGTCAGCGAGGCCACCGCCGCGCCGGGCAGGGAAAAGGCGACGATGACAATATAGACCGCCATGAAGCCCAGCGCCGCCAGCAGGAAATTGGCATCGCGCCATGCCAGCAGGGCCTCGCGGTTCTCGCGCAGGGAATCGAATGTCAGGTAGTCGCGCAGGTAGATCGAGCCGGTAATGGCGACCAGTATGATCACCAGCAGCGGCAGGAGTTTTTTCAGCGACAGGCCGCCAGAGGATTCATGTGTCATATCGGGGTTCCGGTAATTGGTGTTGCCCCCTATGTGCCGCCTTATGCGCCGCGGCGAAAGGGGCTTCACGCGCGCTTGATGGTTCGTCAGGGAATGTTACAGGATTGCCGGAACGGGGCACGCAAATGTTTCAGGAAAACCCCGCATTTTTTGCTGCATTGCGAATTGACTTCCACGCGGGGCCGCCCTAAACAGCCATTTCAGAATTTCCGGTCGGGCGAATCTGCCCTTTGGCCGTGCAGGAGACAAGAAAATGAAACGCACATACCAGCCGAGCAACCTCGTTCGCAAACGCCGCCACGGTTTCCGTGCGCGCATGGCCACCAAGAACGGCCGCAAGATCCTGAACCGCCGTCGCGCCCAGGGCCGCAAAGTCCTGTCTGCATAAGACGACTTTCAGGTTACAGACTTGACGCCGCCGAGGGCAGACCGCGCACCCGATACAGGGAACGCCGGTGAAACGCCCCCGGCGGCTTCCGTTTGTCCGCTCGAAACCCTGCGCAAACGCCCCGATTTTCTGGCCGCCGCCCGCGCGCGGCGTCAGGCAACGCAGGGCTTGTTGCTGCAGGCCCGCCGCCGGCGGGAGGGGGAGGCCGACCCAGACCTGATCCGCGTCGGCTATACCTGTTCGAAAAAGGTCGGCAACGCCGTCGCCCGCAACCGCGCCAAACGCCGCCTGCGCGAGGTTGCGCGGGAAATTCTGCCAACGCGGGGCAAAGCGGGCTGGGACTATGTGCTGATCGGACGCCACCTTGAAACCGCCAACCGGCCGTTCCATTTGTTGCGGCAGGACCTCGAAACCGCGCTGGACCGCATCCACGCGCCGCGAAAGCCGAAAAAATGACCCCGCTTGCCTATCTTCTCAGCCTGCCGGTAAAGGCCTATCGCGTTGTCGGTTCGCCATGGGTCGGGCGCAACTGCCGCTATCAGCCGACCTGCAGCGCCTATGCGCTGGAGGCGCTGGAAAAACACGGCGCGATCAAGGGCTCGTGGCTGGCCGTCAAGCGGATCGGGCGCTGCCATCCGCTGGGGCGCGACGGCTACGACCCCGTGCCGGACAAGGAGCATGACCATGAAGGACAGTAGCACCGACATCCACCCGATCTTTGCCGGTGCGCCGTCCTCCACCAGCTTCAAAAAACTGCGCAAACGCATCATCCGCCAGACCCGCGAGGCGATCGAGAGCTACGGCATGATCGAGCGCGGCGCCAAATGGATGGTCTGCCTGTCGGGCGGCAAGGACAGCTATACCCTGCTGGCCGCGCTGATCGAGCTGCAATGGCGCGGGCTGTTGCCGGTGGAGCTGCTGGCGGTCAATCTGGACCAGGGCCAGCCCGGTTTCCCGTCCGGCGTGCTGCCGGAGTTTCTGGAGCGCATGGGCATCCCGCACCGGATCGAGTATCAGGACACCTATTCCATTGTCACCGGCAAGCTGCCGGATACGGCGACCTACTGTTCGCTGTGTTCGCGCCTGCGCCGTGGCAATCTGTATCGTATCGCCCGCGAGGAGGGATGCTCCGCCGTCGTGCTGGGCCATCACCGCGACGACGCGCTGGAGACGTTCTTCATGAACCTGTTCCATGGCGGCAAGCTGGCTGCCATGCCGCCCAAGCTGGTGAATGACGAGGGCGACCTGTTCGTCTATCGTCCGCTGATCCATGTGGCCGAGGAGGATTGCGAGAAATTCGCCACGGCCATGAACTATCCCATCATCCCCTGCGACCTGTGCGGCTCGCAGGACGGGTTGCAGCGCCAGCAGGTGAAACGGATTCTGGACGAGTGGGAAAAACGCTCGCCCGGGCGGCGGAATGTGATGTTCAGGGCGCTGACCAACACGAATCCATCACATTTGCTGGATTCCGCCGTTTTCGACTTCGCGGGGCTGACCCGCGACCCCAAAAAACCTTGACCTTTCCGCGCTGCCGCTGTTGAAGGCACTGTGACGAATTTTCGCGACCGGAGTGAATAATGGACGACCAGAATAAAAACCTGCTTCTTGCTACGGTATTGAGTTTTGCCGTGATCTTTATCTGGTTTATCCTGTTCCCGCCACAGGACCGCGCGCCGGACCCTGCCACACAGGTTGAACAGGCCGACGGGGTTGTCGCCGACGTGACCGCCGTGCCGACCACGGACGGGCAGGTTATCGTCTCGGCCGCGCCGGCGCTGGCCCCTTCGGCTGCCGAAACCCGCGAGGCGGCGCTGGCCGCCACACCGCGCATTGAAATCAAAACCGCGCGCCTGTCCGGTTCCATCTCGCTGGAAGGCGGGCGCATCGACGACCTGCACCTGACCGACTACAAGGAAACGCTGGATCCGGACTCCGACACCGTGACCCTGCTGTCGCCCGCCAATACCGAGCAGCCCTATTACACCGTTTACGGCTGGGTACCCGCCGGTGGTGTCGACCCGTCGAAAGTGCCGGGAGCCAAAACCCCGTGGCAGGTCGAAAGCGGCACGGTCCTGTCCGAGAATTCCCCGGTCACGCTGGTCTGGGACAACGGCGCCGGCCTGATCTTCCGTCGCGAGATTTCCGTCGATGACAACTATATGTTTACCATCCGCCAGAGCGTCGAGAACACCACGGACACACCGGTAAAACTGCAACCCTACGGCATTATCGCCCGCGTCGGCATGCCCGAAACCGCGGGGCGCTACATCCTGCACGAAGGCGTCATCCGCGAGGAAGACGGCGAAATCCAGGAAATCAAATACAAGGACATGCCGGACGAGCCTTTCGACCCTGTCGAGGCCGGCAACGTCAACAAGCTCGAAGTGCAGCAGAACGGCTGGATCGGCTTCACGGACAAGAACTGGATGACCACGCTGATTCCGATGCCGGGTCAGGGGTTCACCTCGGTTTCCAAATACACGCCGACGACCGACACCTACCAGACCGACGCGCGCCTGCCGGTGGTCGAGGTGCCTGCGGGCCAGACGGTCGGCGTTTCGACCATGCTGTTTGCCGGTGCCAAGGAAGTGTCCACCATCAAGGCCTATCAGGAATCGCTAGGCATCGAGAAATTCGTCGATTCGGTTGACTGGGGGATGTTCTTCTTCCTGACCAAACCGATCTTCGCGCTGCTCGATTTCCTGTATAAACTGATCGGCAACATGGGCTGGGCGATCATCGGCCTGACCCTGATCATCAAGGCGCTGCTGTTCCCGCTGGCCTATAAATCCTACGTCTCCATGTCGAAGATGAAAAAGCTGCAGCCGGAAATGGAGGCGCTGAAAGAGCGCGTCGGCGACGACAGGGCCGCGATGCAGAAGGAAATGATGGAGCTTTACAAGAAGAACAAGGTAAACCCCGCCTCGGGCTGTCTGCCGATCTTCCTGCAGATCCCGATCTTCTTCTCGCTCTACAAGGTGCTGTTCGTCACCATCGAGATGCGCCACGCCCCGTGGATCGGCTGGATCAAGGACCTTTCGGCCCCCGATCCGACCTCCATCCTCAACCTGTTCGGCCTGCTGCCGTGGGATGCACCGGGCCCCGAGAGCTTCCTCGCGATCCTGTCCATCGGCGTGCTGCCGGTGCTGATGGGTATCACCATGTGGCTACAACAGAAGCTGAACCCCGCCCCCACCGACAAGACGCAGGCGATGATTTTCGCCTATATGCCGTGGGTGTTCATGTTCATGCTCGGCAGCTTTGCCTCGGGTCTGGTGCTTTACTGGGTAGCCAACAACACGATCACCTTTATCCAGCAATATGCGATCATGCGGTCGCAAGGCGTGAAGCCGGACATCTTCGGCAACATCATGTCGTCCTTCAAGCGCGACAAAGCGGACTGACCGGTGGTGCGCGTCACCCATATCTGGCGCCACCCCGTCAAAGCGCTGGGCTGCGAGGCCGTGGAACGTGCGACCCTGACAACGGGTCGCACGATGCCGTTCGACCGTGTCTGGGCGATCCTCCAGCAGGGCGGCGCCTTTGACCCCGCCGCCCCTGCGTGGACCTCGAAAAAAGCCTTCAACCAGGGGGCCAAGACGCAGGCCTTCATGGCCATCCGCTGCGCTTTCGACGAAACCGCAAACCGGATCACCCTGACCCACCCCGAACGGCCGGATATCACGCTGGACCCCGACGCCGAACCGCAGGCGCTGCTCGACTGGATCACCCCGCTGGTGCCTGCCGAACAGCCGCAACCCGCCGGAATCGCGAAGCTGGAAGGCAACAGCCTGACAGATCAGGAAGCGCCCTATATCTCGATCATCGCCAACGCCTCGCTGGCGGCGCTGTCGGATATGGCGGGCAGGCCGCTGGAACAGGAACGCTTCCGCGCCAATATCTGGCTGGACGGGCTGGCACCGTGGGAAGAATTCGACTGGATCGGCCAGGACATCCGCATCGGCACCGCCACGCTGCGGGTCGAGGCCCGTATCGGCCGCTGCATCGCCACCACCGCCAACCCCGCCACCGGTATTCCCGATGTGGACACGCTGGCCCTGCTGCGCAAGAACTGCGGGCATCGCGATCTCGGGGTTTTCGCCCGCGTCATCGACGGCGGCACCGTGGCCCTGAACGACACAATGGAGGTCCTATGACCATCGCCTTCCCCATCGCCGAAACCCCCGACGCCGAGGCACTGGAAGCAGGGCGCAAGCTGTTCGCCGGCAACTCCGATTTCCTCAAGGGTGTCGTCGATATGGCCGGAGTGCCGCCCGCCGACCGCATGGAGATCTGTTTCGCCGGTCGCTCGAATGTCGGCAAGTCCACCCTGATCAACGCACTGACGGGGCGCAAGGCGCTGGCGCGGACCTCCAACACCCCCGGCCGCACGCAGGAGATCAACTATTTCACCCTGCTCGATTCCCACTATCTGGTCGACCTGCCGGGCTACGGTTTCGCCAATGCGCCCGTGCCGGTGGTGGAAAAATGGCAACGGCTGCTCAAGGCCTATCTGTCCGGCCGCGCCACGCTGCGCCGTGTGTTCCTGCTGATCGACGCGCGCCACGGTGCCAAGGCGGTGGACGAGGAAATCATGCAACTGCTCGACCGCGCCGCCGTGACGTTTCAGGTGGTGCTGACCAAGATCGACAAGCTGAAAAAGGCGGAGCAGGACAGGAACATCGACACCCTGCGCAAGGTTCTGGCCAGACACCCCGCCGCCTACCCCGAGATTATCCTGACCTCCTCGGCCAAGGGCGACGGTCTGGAAACCCTGCGCGCCATCATCGCAACGATGGAGTAGTCTTTGGCGGCCGATACCGCTAAACAGGTGCCAAAGGAGACCCCGATGGAGATTCAGAAAGCCATGAACAGCGACTGGTTTGCCACCGCCCGCACCCTGTCCGAGGCGCTGCCCTATCTGCAACGCTATGACGGGGCCATCGTGGTTATCAAATTCGGCGGTCACGCCATGGGCGACGACGCGGCGATGGAAAAATTCGCCCGCGATATCGTGCTGATGAAACAGGTCAACGTGCATCCGGTTCTGGTGCATGGCGGCGGCCCGATGATCAACGAGATGCTGGACCGCCTCGACGTGGAAACCTCCTTCGTTGACGGCAAACGGGTGACGGACAGGGAAACCATGAAGGTGGTGGAAATGGTGCTGTCCGGCTCCGTCAACAAGCGCATCGTCGCGGCGATCAACAAGCAGGGCGGCAAGGCCGTGGGCCTGTCCGGCAAGGACGCCAACCTGATGGTCTGCGAACCCGCCGACGAAAAACTCGGCTTCGTCGGCGAACCGGTGGAGATCAACCCCGGGGTCCTCGATACCTTCCTTGAAAGCGACCTGATCCCCGTCATCGCCCCCATCGGCGTCGGCCGCGCGGGCGGGACCTTCAACGTCAACGGCGACACCGCCGCCGGTGCCATCGCCGCAGGGCTGAAGGCCGACCGCCTGCTGCTGCTGACCGATGTGGCCGGGGTGAAGGACGCCGACGGCAACGTCATCACCGACCTGACCTCGGCGCAGGTGAAAACCCTGACGGACGAGGGCGTGATTGCCGGTGGCATGATCCCGAAAACCCAGACGGCGCTGAAAGCGCTGGAGGGGGGCGTGCGCGCGGCGGTAATCCTCGACGGACGGGCCCCCCATGCCTGCCTGCTGGAACTGTTCACCGAACACGGTGCCGGCAGCCTGATCCGCACCTGACGTCCGCTCAACCTTTCGTGTGGTGACTTGCAATCGGCGGCAGCGTCGCCAATTGTGACGCCAAACCTGCATAACGAAAGATTCCCTTATGGAAAACGAAGCCACCATCCGCCTGTCCGTGTTTCTGGGCCTGTTCGCCCTGTTCGCGGTGATCGAGGCGATCATCCCCGGCAAGGCCCGTGTCGAGACCCGCAAACGCCGCTGGGTCGCCAACTGGGGCCTGTCGATCCTCAACGCCCTGACCATCAACCTGATGGCTTGGGTCCTGCCCTTTCTGGCCGTCGGTGCCGCCATCGACGCCGCCAACAACGGCTGGGGCCTGTTCAACAATATCGACCTGCCGGCGTGGGTCGAGATCATCGCCGCCATGCTGATCCTCGATTTCGCCATCTGGTTCCAGCACCTGATCACCCACAAGATCCCGCTCCTCTGGCGTCTGCACCAGGTGCATCACGCCGACCGCGATATGGATGTGTCCACCGCCATCCGCTTCCACCCGATCGAGATCGCCCTGTCGATGGGCCTGAAAATCGGGCTGGTCTATCTGCTCGGCCCCGCGGCGCTGGCGGTGATCCTGTTCGAGATCATCCTCAACGGTTCCGCCCTGTTCAACCACGCCAATATCAAGCTGCCGAAAAAGGTGGACGCCATCGTTCGCCTGCTGCTGGTGACGCCGGACATGCACCGTGTGCACCACTCCGACCTGCGCGAGGAGCACGACAGCAACTACGGTTTCTCGCTCTCTATCTGGGACCGGATGTTCGGCACCTATATCGCGCAACCGAAAAAGGGGCATGACGACATGACCGTCGGCCTGCGCTGGCAGGACGAGCGCCCCTCGAACCTGTTGTGGGACCTGAAACTGCCGTTTACCAACAAATAGCCCTTGCCTTTCGGGTAACCCTGCCGCAGCCTTGTGGCAGGGTTTTCCTTTGAAAGGGCAAGAGATGAAAAAACTGATCCTCATGCGCCACGCCAAATCCTCGTGGGAGGAAGACGACATTCAGGATATCTCGCGCAGCCTGAACGAACGCGGGCGCAAGGGCGCGGCGCTGCTCGGCCAGTGGATGGAAAAATCGGGCAACACACCGGATCAGGTCATCACCTCGGCCGCCACGCGCTGTCGCGAGACATGGGACGGCATCGGCGCGGCCCTGTCGGCACAACCCGACGTTCTGGTGGAGCGCGCCCTCTATATGGCCGGTCCCGAGGAAACCCTCGACATCCTGCGCACCCGTGCCAAGGGGGACACGGTGCTTGTTCTGGCGCACCAGCCCGGCATCGGCCTGCTGGCGCGCGAAATGCGCGTCGACCCGCCCCCCGCGCACGAGGCTTTCGCCAAATACCCCACCGGCGCAACCACGGTGCTGGACCTGCCGATCGACGACTGGTCGCAGATCGTCTTCGGCATCGCGCATCAGGAAGATTACGTCACGCCCAGGGCGCTCGGGATCTAGCGGATATCCAGATTGGCAAGGCGGGCCGTCACCGCCGTATTCGTGTCGTCGCTGTCGGCCGAGACCGCCAGCCCCACCAGCACCCCCGGCTCCGCGCCGAAAGCACGGCGATAATCGGCGGCCAGATCTACGCTCTCGCGAAACGCACCGGTGCCCGCCTTGCGCAAGGGCAGCATCATCATCTGCCCGGGCTGGAACGGGCTGTCCAGCACCGTGCCGCGCGGATAGTCCCCGCCCCAGACATAAACCAGCGTGCGCATCGACTCGTTGCCGAAAATCCTGCGGGCCGAGGCATTGGCCAGCCTGTCGGCCTGATCCGGATCGACAAACACGAAATACAACGAGATATTGCGGTCATCGACCCCCTTGGTGGTCAGATCCGTCGCCGGCACCGACTGCGACACGGCCCAGTCCCACGTCGCCTTGTCCGCCTGCCAGTGCCCGCGCGGCACGGGGCGATAGATCATCGACACGGAATCGGCCGAGGATATCCCCATGAAATCCCCGCCCAGTTCATAGGTATTCGGCGACAGCCGCAAAAACCCCTGCTGTTTCCAGTTGCCGTCAAAGGCGATGTCATTGGCCCATGCGGGCACGGCCAGCATCAGCGCGGCAAGGGCGGAAATCATAAGGCGCATTCACGGTCTCCAAAATCGGGGGGGCGGCCGGAGCCGCCCCTTTCCTGTCCATTCTGCACGGAATTCCGGCAGATCAAACACAACTAACCGTGAAACCCGCTACAGCCCCTTGGAGCGGTAGCTCGCCGCAACACGGTTGATCGACACCAGATAAGCGGCAATGCGCAGGTCGTGCACCTTGTCGTTGGTGTGCCAGACCTCGCGCATGGACTGGTAGCTTTCGCGCATGGTGTCATCCAGGCCCGAGCGCACCAGTTCCAGCTCCCCTGCCCCGCGCAGATACTGCCGTTTGAAATTCTCCGACAGCTCCCATGTGATCGCCGGATCGTTGCTGAGGCGTTCAAGCTCGTCCAGCAGCAACTGGTGGCGCGCCTCTTCCTGACGCCGCGAGATACGGCCGAAACGGATATGGCCGAGGTTCTTGACCCACTCGAAATAGGACACCGTCACCCCGCCCGCGTTGGCATACATGTCGGGGATGATGACCACGCCCATCTTGTTCAGGATCTCGTCCGCGCCGGCTGTCACCGGCCCGTTGGCGGCCTCGATAATCATCTTCGCCTTGATGTTTTTCGCGTTGGACAGGTTGATCACCCCCTCCATCGCCGCCGGAATCAGGATGTCGCATTCCTCCTCCAGCACTGCCGCGCCGTTCTCGACATAGGTGCCGCCGGAAAAACCCTTGACGCCGCCGGTCAGGGCGATGTGTTCCTTCAGGAACTCGATCGCCAGCCCGTCGGGGTTCAGAACCGCGCCGTCGCGCTCGATCACCGCGACGATCTTGCAGCCGTCCTCCTCGGACAGGAATTTCGCCGCGTGATAGCCCACGTTGCCGAGGCCTTGCACGATCACCTTCTTGCCGTCGAGCGTGCCGGACATGTTGGCCTTGGCCTTGTCCTCCTCGTAACGGAAGAACTCGCGCAGGGCATATTGCACGCCGCGGCCCGTGGCCTCCACCCGGCCCTGGATGCCGCCGCCGTTGATCGGCTTGCCGGTGACACAGGCGGCCGCGTTGATGTCGGTGGTGTTCATCCGGCGATACTGGTCGGTGATCCATGCCATCTCGCGCTCGCCGGTGCCCATGTCGGGGGCGGGGACGTTCTGCGACGGGTTGATCAGGTCGCGCTTGATCAGCTCGTAGGCAAAGCGCCGCGTGATCAGCTCCATTTCATGCACGTTCCATTCGCGCGGGTCGATCCGCAACCCGCCCTTGGAACCGCCGAAGGGCGTCTGCACCAGCGCGCATTTATAGGTCATCAGCGCGGCGAGCGCCTCCACCTCGTCCTGGTTGACGCCCATGGCGAAACGGATGCCGCCCTTGACCGGCTCCATATGTTCCGAATGGACCGAGCGGTAACCGGTAAACGTCTCGATCTTGCCGCGCAGGCGCACGCCGAAACGGACGGTATATGTGGAGTTGCAGACGCGGATTTTCTGCTCCAGACCGGGCGACAGGTCCATCAGGGCCACGGCGCGGTTGAACATGATGTCCACGGATTCGCGAAAACTTGGTTCGGTTTTCATTTTGACTTCCTCGGGATTTTGAAAAAACGTGGCCTTCTGGCCATCTTGGGTATTTTTCCGCAGGAGTCGCGGGGCGTTCCCGACCATCCTGCATTTGTCTTGAGAATACGTTACAGGATCGTCCGGTTGCTCCCCTATTCCAGATGTCCGCTGGACAGTTTCATAACACGGTCCATGCGGGCCGCGAGTTCAAGATTATGTGTCGCCACCAGCGCCGAAAGGCCGGTTTCGCGCACCAGACCGATCAGGACGTTGAAAACCCTGTCGGCTGTTTCGGGATCCAGATTGCCGGTCGGCTCGTCCGCCAGCAGGACCTTGGGTTCGTTGGCCAGCGCCCGGCAAAAGGCCACGCGCTGCTGCTCGCCGCCCGACATCTGCGACGGGCGATGGTCGAGCCGTTCCGCCAGCCCCACCTTGTCCAGCAGCCCCCGCGCCCGCGCCTGCGCCGCGCCCTTGGCCACACCGGCGGCCAGTTGCGGCAGCACCACGTTTTCCAGCGCGGTGAATTCCGGCAGCAGATGGTGGAACTGGTAGACAAACCCCACATTGTCGCGCCGCAACCGCGTGCGCGCCCTGTCCGACCCGCCCGAGGCCGCAACCCCGCCGATCCGCACCTCGCCGCTGTCGGGGCGGTCCAGCAGTCCGGCCACATGCAGCAGGGTCGATTTGCCCGCACCCGAGGGCGCCACCAGCCCGACGATTTCCCCCTTGCCAAGGGTCAGCGAGACGCCTTCCAGCACCCGCACCTCGTTCGGCTTGCCCTTGTTGAAGCTTCGCCGGATATCCAGAAGTTCCAGCGCCGCGTCACTCATTGCGCAAGGCCTCCACCGGGTCGAGCTTCGCCGCGCGCCGTGCCGGGAAAATCGTGATGACGAAGGACAGCGTCAGCGACAGCGTAACCGCGCTCAGCACGTCCTTCAGTTCCAGTCTGGCCGGCAGGCGCGACAGGTAGCGCACGTTCGGGTCCCAGACCCCGCCGCCGGACAGGCGGTCGACAAAACCGAAAATCGGGTCGATATAGATCGCGAACAGGCTGCCCAGCACCACACCGACAACCGTGCCGATCAGCCCGATACTGGCGCCCGAGATGAAAAACACCCGCATAATCGACCCCTGCGTCAGCCCCATGGTGCGCAGAATGCCGATGTCGCGGGTCTTGTTTTTCACCAGCATCACCAGACCGGAAATAATGTTCATCGAGGCGATCAGCACCAGAATCGACATCAGCACGAACATCACGTTGTCCTCGACCTCCAGCGCGCGCAGAAAACTGCCGGATGAATCCTTCCACGTCCAGATAATCGCCCGCTCGCCCGCCGCGCGCAGCAAGGGCACGCGCATGGCATCGACGTTCTCGGGGTCCGTGACCGAGACCTCCAGCTCATCCGCCGTCCCCTCGCGATTGAAAAAACTCTGCGCCTCGGCAAAGGGCATATAGATGCGCGTGCGGTCGATATCCGAACGCCCGACCTGAAAGATATAGACAACCCTGTAATCGTTGATCCGCGGCGAGGTGCCGAAGGCGGTTTTCACCCCGTCCGGCGAGATAAGCGTGATGAAATCCCCCGCCTGTATCCCCAGCTCGCGCGCCACGCCGATGCCGATGGCCACACCGTCGTTGAAATCCTCCAGCGATCCGGCGGATGTCTCGGGCTGCGCCACCAGCCGCAGGGTTTTCAGATCCTCCAGCGTTTCGCCGTAAACCTCGACACCGGAATTGCGGGAATTGGCGCTGGCCATCACCTGCCCGCGGATGGCAGGGGCGACACGGGTCACACCCTCGACCGCGCGAACCTTTTCGGCCATGGTTTCGTAATCGATGATGCCCTTGCGCACGCCGCCGGAATAATTGGCCTCGTAGATCGTCACATGGGCGTTGGCCCCCAGAATCGTGTCGACGAAATCGGAACGGAAGCCGGAGCGCACCGCCAGCGTCGCGATCAGCGCAAACACCGCCAGCGAAATCCCGATCAGCGAAATCCACGTCATGACGGTGATGCCGCCCTCGGACCGGCGCGCCCGCAGATAGCGCCAGGCAATCGCCCACTCGAAGCCGGCAAAGGGTCGGGTTGATGAATTCTGGCTCACGCGGCTCTCCTGCCGGATCCGGAATCGGATGGATGCTTCCGGCGACCTTATATGCGTCAGAACGCCGCTGCCAAGGGCTAAAAACGGCGTTTCTGTCCGATAGCGGTCAATTGCCTATACGTTGGCATAAATCTGCGTCAGGCGATCCACGGCGGCCTCGGGCGACATCTCCTCGGTCTCGCCGGTGCGGCGCGAGGTCAGCTCGACCACGCCGTTTTTCAGCCCCCGCGGCCCGACAGTGATGCGCCACGGCAGACCGATCAGGTCCATCGTCGCGAATTTCGCCCCCGCCCGTTCGTCGCGGTCGTCATACAGCGGGTCGATCCCCGCCTTGGTCAGGGCCTGATACAGCCCTTCGCAGGCCGCATCCGCCGCGCTGTCGCCCTGTTTCAGGTTGACGATACCGGCCCCGAAGGGCGCGACGCTTTCCGGCCAGATGATGCCGTTGTCGTCGTGGTTCGCCTCGATCAGCGCACCGACCAGACGCGAGACGCCGATGCCGTGGCTGCCCATCTCCACCGGCTTGCGCGAGCCGTCCGGCATCACTACCTCGGCCCCCATGGCCTTGGAGTATTTGGTGCCGAAATAGAAAATCTGCCCGACCTCGATCCCGCGTGCCGACATGCGGCGATCCTCGGGAACCTCGTTGAACAGCGCCTCGTCGTGGGTCTCGTCGGTGCGGGCATAGGGGGTGGTGAATTCGTCGAAAATCGCCTGGCACTGCTCCACACTGTCGAAATCCACCACGCGGTCGCCCAGTTTCATGTCGGTGACGGCGCGGTCATAGAACACCTCGGACTCGCCGGTTTTCGCCAGCACCAGAAACTCGTGGCTGTGGTCGCCGCCAATCGGCCCCGTGTCGGCGCGCATCGGAATCGCCTGCAATCCCATGCGCTCGTAGGTGCGCAGATAGCTGACCAGATGGCGGTTATAGGCATGCAGCGCCCCCGCCTCGTCGATGTCGAAGCTGTAACCGTCCTTCATGAAAAACTCGCGCCCGCGCATGACGCCGAAACGCGGCCGCACCTCGTCGCGGAATTTCCACTGGATGTGATACAGGGTTTTCGGCAGTTCCTTGTAGGAATTGACCGAGTTGCGGAAAATATCGGTGATCAGCTCTTCGTTCGTCGGACCATAGAGCATATCGCGCCCGTGCCGGTCGGTGATGCGCAGCATCTCCTTGCCGTAGTCGTCATAGCGCCCGCTCTCGCGCCACAGGTCGGCCGGTTGCAGGGTCGGCATCAGCATCGGAATATGGCCGGCGCGGATCTGTTCCTCGTGAACGATGTCCTCCAGCTTGCGCAGAACCTTGAAGCCGAGCGGCAGCCACGAATAGATCCCGGCGCTTGCCTGCCGGATCATACCGGCGCGCAACATCAGCCGGTGGCTGGCGATCGAGGCCTCGGCAGGGGTGTCCTTCAGAACGGGCAGGAAATAGCGGGTCAGACGCATGGAAAAGCTCCGGTTAAACGTTTTTTTCGGGTGTAAGCCAAGGGAACGGCCCTTGCAATGGCGGGTGCGACAGAATTGACAAAAGTTGTTTGCATCGACTCGTTTTTTCTGCTTAAACACCTGCAGTTGTCAATTCGGATGGCAGCGCCCGCACCGAGTGCCGGAGACGCGCCACAATGGCAACAGGGCTGGCAAACTGGCTCAAGTTCAAGGGAAGTGGAAAGCGGCTCGCAACAGCGGGCCGTTTTCTTTTATCCCGCCCGCAACTCCGGCTCCAGTTCCATCAGCTTCGCCAGTGCCGCGAGGCGTTTTTCCACCACCTCGCCGTTCAGCTCCCGCGCCGCGCCCGAGAGCGTCAGCACCAGCGCGCCACCCTCCACCGCCAGCGCGGTATGATCCAGCAACCCCGCCTGCGCGCCCGATATCATCGCCCCCAGCCGCATCGCCTTGCCAAGCTGCACCGCCTCGCGGATACGGTCCTCGCTTAACAACTCCTCCACCGGAATTTCCAACGCCGAATGGCCGGCATTCTTGTAGCGGCTCAGGATCGCCATGCCCAGAAACAGCCGTTCCTTGTGGTCCACCCCGCCCAGATTGGCGCGGGTGACCGATTCAAAACACATCTCGGCGCGATAGTCGGGATGCGCCTGCCAGCTGGTATCGTGCAACAGGCAGGCCGCCAGCATCAGCCGCCGCCCCGATGCGTCCAGACCGGGGTAAAGCGGGCGTAGCCATTCGAACAGCACCTGCCCGAAACCGGGGAAACGGGCGTTGGTGGCCTCCATCACGCGGCAGGCCTCGATCAGCGGGTCGAGGCGTCGCATCGACGGCGGCATCTGTTCGTAGAACATCCCCTCGCGCAGGCCATAGGAGGACAGCACGATTTCTTCCGGCTCCAGCACTTCCAGCAGCCCCTCCATCACCCGTCCGGCCAGCGGCAGCAGCGACAGGCGGGCCCGCGATGTCTCGGTATGTTCCGACAGTTCGTCAATGTCCTGGCTGTTCACCCAGTCGATGGTCTTGCGCAGGTTTTTGGCGCTGAGCCGGTATTCGTGCAGCACATAGAACGGATAGTCCCGCCGCGCCATATCCAGCCGCGCCAGCGCCCGCCACGATCCGCCCACCAGATAGAGCCGCGCCGCCTTGCCTCCCGCCGATTTCAGCAGTTTCTCCACCTCGGCGCGAATATATTTGTCCTTGTTGCCGCGATAGTCCGCCAGTTTCAGCGGCCCGAGGGGCGAGGTCGCCGCCGCCCCGACCCGCCCGCCGTCGATCCGCGCCAGCTCCATCGAGGCGCCGCCGATGTCGCAGACCAGCCCGTCCGCGTCCGGCCAGCCCAGCAGGATACCGCGTGCCGAAAGCTGCGCCTCCTGCTCGCCGCTGGCGACGCGCAGCTGCAGGCCGGTCTCGCGCGCCACCTGTTCGACAAAATCCGGCCCGTCGGTGGCCTCGCGCACCGCCGCCGTGGCCACGCCGGTAACCACATCGCTGCCCATGCCCGCCACCAGCGCCATGAAACGGTGCAGCGCCGCCATCGCCCGCTCGCGCCCCTGCGGGTTCAGCAAGCCGGTATCGGCCAGCCCCGCGCCCAGCCCGCACAGCACCTTTTCGTTATAGAAATACGCCGGAGAGCGCGACATGCCGTCAAACACCACCAGCCGGACGGAGTTCGACCCCACATCGACCACGGCGACGCGCTTGCTCATGCCGCCCCCCGGTCGCGCAAAACCTCGCCCGCCAGTCGCGGGGTGATGGCGCGCCGCTTCGACAGCCCCGCCTTGTCCAGCGCCGCAACCATCGCCCGCGCAGCGGCGAAAGACCGTTCCATACGCGGCAGCAGATAGCCGATCAGGTCCGGCGAAACCGTAATCTGGCGATCCATGAACAGCTTGACCAGCACCGCCGAAAGCAGCGCGTCATCCGGCGGCTCCAGCAAGGCCACCTGCGCCGCCCGCAGGCGCGAGGCCAGATCGGGCAGTGCAATATCCCAGCGCGACGGGGCCTCCACCCCGCTCACCAGCAGACTGCCGCCGGCGCCGAGCAACCGGTTGTGCAGATGGAAAAGCGCCTCTTCGGATTTCTTGCGCCGTGTTCCGGGCAGCGCCGCCAGCCGGTCCACGTCCTCGACCGCGACGGCCCGCGCGGCGGCCAACGTCGGGATGTCCTGTTTCGCCAGCGCCTCCGCGGGCAGGACCACGCCGCCGGAGCGCGCCGCCCAGACCTGCACAAGGTGGCTTTTCCCCGAGGCCACCGGCCCGCAAAGCGCCAGCTTCCCCGTCGCCCAATCCGGCCAGCTGTCGAGCATCCGCACCGCCAGCGCATTCGACGGCGCCACGAAAAAATCGTCCCGCCCCGACGCCGCGCGCGCCGGCAGGTCCAGCACCAGTTGTTCAGGCTTCGGCATCATCCGTCCCGTCGTCTCCGGGTTCTTCCGGTCCCAGATACAGCTTGCTCTGTTTGTAGTTGGCAATGGCAAAACGCCCCAGCACCCCGATGCTCGCCGCCGCCGGCACCGCGATCAGCAGCCCGACAAACCCGAGCGCCGAGCCGAAAGCAAACAGCGCGAACATCAGCCAGACCGGATGCAGCCCGACCGAGCCGCCCACCAGCTTCGGCGTCAGGAAATTGCCCTCGACCACCTGCCCGATAACGAACACCGCCGCCACCACGGCAATCCAGACCGGATCGTCCCAGAACTGGAACAGCGCCAGCCCGATAGAAGTCACACCGCCAAAAGTCGACCCCACATAGGGGATAAAGGTCAGCAGCCCCGCCAGCAGCCCGACGACCACACCGAATTGCAGCCCGATCAGCCCCAGCGCCACCGCATAGAATATGCCGAGGATCAGCCCCACGGTCATCTGCCCGCGCACGAAACCGGCCAGCACGCTGTCGATCTCGCGCCCCAGCCGCCGGATCACCGGCGCATGTTCACGCGGCAGCCAGCCATCAACCACCGCCACCATCCGGTCCCAGTCCAGCAACAGGTAAAACGCCACCACCGGCGCCACAATCAGGATGGTCAGCGAGTTCACCACCGCCAGCGAGGACGACAGCAACCGGCTGATTACCTGTCCGCTGTTGGCACGGATCGTCGATTCAATTGCTGCCAGATTCTGCCGGATGGGCGAATCCTCGACCAGCAGGCCGGGGAACCGCTCGGTCAGGAAATCCAGCGTTGTGGTCAGGAAATTCGGCGCCGCCTCGATCAGCCCGCGCACCTGCCCGACAATCAGCGGCACCACTAGCAGCAGGGCCAACAGCGACAGCACCACGACCACGGCCGAGATGATCACCGTCGCCAGCGTCCGGCTCAGGCCCCATTCCTCCAGCCGGTCGGCCAGCGGGTCGAGCAGATAGGCAATCGCCGCCCCGACCAGAAACGGCAGCAGCGTATCACCGACATACCACAGGAAGGCGGCCAGCAGCGCCAGACCGACGCCCCAGTATTTGACCTGTTGTTGCACGCTCAGACTCATCGTTCCCCCTCAGGCAAACTGTTCGCGGATCAGGCGTTCTTCCAGCCCGTGACCGGGATCGAACAACAGCGTGTGGCTGATTCCCGGCTCGCTGGTGATATCCACCCGTTCGACATTGCGCACCTCGGTCGAATCCGCCACCGCGTTGACCGGGCGTTTTTCATATTGCAGCACCTCGAAGGTGATCTTCGCCTCCATCGGCAGCAAGGCCCCGCGCCAGCGTCGCGGCCGGAACGCCGCCATTGCCGTGAGCGCCAGAATATCCGCCCCGATCGGCAGGATCGGTCCGTGCGCGGAATAGTTGTAGGCCGTGGAGCCCGCCGGTGTCGATACCAGCGCCCCGTCGCAGACCAGCTCGTCCATGCGCACCCGCCCGTCCACCGAAATCCGCAGCTTCGCCGCCTGCGGGCCGGAGCGCAGCAGGGACACCTCGTTGATCGCCAGCGCCTCGGTCACATCGCCGTTCACACGGGTGGCCTTCATACGCAGCGGATGGATCTCCGCCGCCTCGGCCGCGGCCAGCCGCTCGCGCAAACCCTCCTCGCGGTATTCGTTCATCAGGAACCCCACGGTGCCCTGGTTCATGCCGTAAACCGGCGCGCGCAGCTCCTGCGTGCCGTGCAGCGTCTGCAACATGAACCCGTCCCCGCCCAGCGCCACGATCACATCGGCCTGTTCCGGCGGCACATGGCCATAGCGCGCGCGCAGGGCCCCGGCGGCGGCTTCCGCCTCCGCACCCGATGCCGCGACAAAACTGATCTTCTCATAATCCATCGGCGGAGTTTCCCTTTTTCCGCGCGGGGACTCAAGAGCCGATTTGCCCGCGGATTTCCGACCGGAAACATCCGTTCCGATTCACGCACCGCAACCCCGTTTTTCCCGCTTCCTGCGACGATTCCGGCCTTTCGCCACCGGAAAACCCGCCTTATCACCCGATTGCAGCATATTTCCGTCGTTTCAATCGGCCCCGAGGTCGGTTTTTTGTTTCCAATAGGAAACACGCCCCCTAAAAGGGCAGAAAGTTTTACGTCCAGGAGACCAGAATGACCCAGACCCCCGACACCGGCTTTTTCACCGAAACCCTCGCCAGCCGCGATCCGGAGCTTTATGCCTCGATCACCGGCGAGCTTGGCCGCCAGCGCGAGGAAATCGAGCTGATCGCCTCGGAAAACATCGTCTCTGCCGCCGTGATGGAGGCGCAAGGCTCCGTGATGACCAACAAGTATGCCGAGGGCTATCCGGGCCGGCGCTACTATGGCGGCTGCGAATTCGTCGATGTGGCCGAGCAACTGGCCATCGACCGCGCCAAACAGCTGTTCGGTTGCGAATTCGCCAACGTGCAGCCGCACTCCGGTTCGCAGGCCAATCAGGGCGTGTTCACCGCGCTGATCAAACCGGGCGACACCATTCTGGGCATGAACCTTGCCTCCGGCGGCCATCTGACCCACGGCGCGAAGCCGAACCAGTCGGGAAAATGGTTCAACGCCGTGCAATACGGCGTGCGCAAACAGGACAACCTGCTGGACTATGACGAGGTGGAATCGCTGGCCAAGGAACACCAGCCGAAACTGATCATCGCCGGCGGCTCCGCCATTCCGCGCCAGATCGATTTCGCGCGCTTCCGCGAGATTGCCGACAGCGTCGGCGCGATCCTGATGGTGGACATGGCGCATTTTGCCGGTCTGGTGGCGGCGGGCGAGCATCCCTCCCCCTTTCCGCACGCGCATGTGGCCACCACCACCACCCATAAAACCCTGCGCGGCCCGCGCGGCGGCATGATCCTGACCAATGACGCGGATATCGCGAAAAAGGTCAACTCCGCCATCTTCCCCGGTATTCAGGGCGGCCCGCTGATGCACGTCATCGCCGCCAAGGCCGTGGCCTTCGGCGAGGCATTGCGCCCCGAATTCAAAGCCTACCAGCAGGCCGTGCGCGCCAATGCGGTGGTGCTGGCCGAAACCCTGATGAAGGGTGGACTGGACATCGTGACCGGCGGCACCGATACCCATGTGATGCTGGTGGACCTGCGCCCGAAAGGCGTGAAAGGCAACGCCACCGAGCAGGCATTGGGCCGCGCCCATATCACCTGCAACAAGAACGGCATCCCGTTCGATCCGGAAAAACCGATGGTCACCTCGGGCGTGCGCCTCGGCACCCCTGCCGGCACCACCCGCGGCTTCGGCGAGGCGGAATTCCGCCAGATCGGGGAAATGATCGTGGAGGTCGTGGACGGCCTCGCCGCCAATGGCGAGGACGGCAACAGCGCGGTGGAAGAGGCCGTCAAGGCAAGGGTTCTGGCGCTCTGCGCGCGCTTCCCGATGTATCCGGACCTCTAAACCGGAAAGGGCGGCCCGTTTCCGGTGCCGCCCTGCCCTTTCAGTCCCGCTTGCCTGTTCGCAAACGCGCAGGACTCCTAGTCGTCGTTTCCTTCGGAACCTTCGTTGCTGTCGTTTCCGTTGTCGTCGGAACCGTTGTCATTGCCCCAGCGGCTGCCGCCGTTGTCGTCGTCATTGCCGTTGTCGTCATTGTCGTCGGCACCTTC
>JALSHL010000052.1 GCA_026982255.1 Paracoccaceae bacterium
TGCTTCATCGGCGCCCGCTCCGAGGTGGTCGAGGGCTGCATCGTCCGTGAAGGTTCGGTTCTGGGCATGGGCGTGTTTATCGGCAAATCCACGAAAATCCTCGACCGCGAAACCGGCGAGGTCATGTATGGCGAGGTCCCGCCATATTCGGTGGTCGTCGCGGGTTCCATGCCTTCCAAGGGCGGCGTGAATCTGTATTGCGCCGTGATTGTGAAACGGGTGGACGAACGCACGCGCTCCAAAACCTCGATCAACGACTTGCTCCGTGACTGACAAGCCGAAAAAGAAAAAGCGCCCGCAGCAGGTTTATACCCTGCTGGTGGAGGTCGGCCGCGCCCCGAATGACGGGCTGCCCAAGGGCAGTTCCGGCGCGGCGCTGATGTGCTATGCCTCCGGCGTCGACGAGGCCGAGGCGGTGCGCGAAACCGTGGCCGTGCTGAAACAGGCCGATATGGCCCCGCTGGATGTCTCCGGCTATGGCACCTTGGACGAGCGCCTGTCCGAAGGGCACGACATCGGAGACGAGGAACGCACCCTGATGCAGCAGGCGCTGGACCAGAACGCGGTAATCGTCGCCAAGGTGACACCGTTTTTCGACAAGGGATAACCGCGCCAGCAGCATGATTCAGGTCAAGGTTGATCGCGCAAGATCTGCTATACTCTGCCCGACCGAAAAACAAAGAGGAGTATCGCCATGTACAAGAATATTCTGGTGCCTGTGGATATGGGCAACGAGGAAACCAACCTGCGCATGATCAACAAGGCCAAAAGCCTGCTGGACGGCGGCGGCAAGATCACCCTGCTGCATGTCATGGACGAGGTGCCGACCTATGCGCGCACCTACCTGAAGCCCGAAACCATCGAGAAGAACCTGATGGAAGTGCGCGGAGAACTGACCGCCATGGCGAAGCTCAGCGGCGGCGATATGGCTGTCGAAGTGAAATTCGGGCGCCCCAGCCCGGTGATCCTGGACGAGGCCGAAGATCTCGGTGCCGACCTGATCATCATGGCCTCGCACCAGCCGAATATCTCCGACTATCTGCTCGGCTCCACCGCTGCGCGTGTGGTCCGTCACGCAAAATGCTCGGTATTGATCGACCGTTAGGCGGGTTTTCCTTGATAAAACGCTGGTAAATTGTGACTATCGGCGCATGGAAAAAGAACCGAAGCAACGCAAAATCGTATCCTCCCGTCATCTGGCAACAGAAGGCGGGTGGCAATTGTCCGAACTCGAATTCGGGTTGATCGTCGCCTACAACGGTTTCAGCCGCTGGATGGGGCGCTGTATGACGGCGGCAGGGAATGCCAGCCTCGGGCCGCTGGAAATTCTGGTGCTGCACAACCTGACCCACCGCGAGCGTGGCAAACGGCTGGCCGATGTGTGCTTCATGCTCAACATAGAGGATGCGCATACCGTCAACTATGCCATCAAGAAACTGCTGAAGGCCGGGCTGGTCGAGGGCGAGAAATCCGGTAAGGAGATGCTCTATTCCCCGACCTCCGAGGGTATGGCGCTGGTCAAACGCTATCGCGACGTGCGCGAGCAATGTCTGATTGACGGTCTGAATATGGACGGGGATGAACTGCGCGCGATCGCCGCCACCCTGCGCCGCCTGTCCGGTGTTTACGATCAGGCGGCGCGGGCGGCGTCCTCGCTGTAGCCTACATCAGGGACGGCAGCCATGTGGCGATTTGCGGAAAGGCGATGATCAGCCCGACCGCCCCCAGCAGGATCAGGAAAAACGGCAGGGCCGAGCGGGCGACCGACAGGATATTGATCCCTGTCAGCCCCTGTATCACGAACAGGTTGAACCCGACCGGCGGGGTGATTTGCGACATTTCCACCACGATCACCAGATAGATACCGAACCACAGCGGATCGATCCCCGCTGCCGAAATCATCGGCATGATGATGGAGGTCGTCAGCACCACCACCGAAATCCCGTCCAGAAAACAGCCGAGGATAATGAAGAACACTGTCAGCGCCGCCAGCAGCTCCAGCGACGACAGGTTGAACCCGCCGATCCATGCGGCCAGATTACGCGGGATACCGGTGAAGCCCATCGAAACCGTCAGAAACGCCGCCCCTGCCAGAATAAAGGCGATCATAGCCGAGGTGACGGTGGCGCCCATGATCGCCTCCATCAGCATCTTGCGGGAAAACCCGCCCGACAGCCACGCAAGCAGGATGGAGAACATCACTCCCAGCGCCGCCGCATCCGTGGGCGAGGCTATACCGGCGTAGATCGAACCGATCACGGCAGCAATCAGCAGCAGAACGGGGATCAACCGGCGCGAGGCTTTGATCTTTTCCATCAGCGTAAAGGTATCGGCTTCCTCGGGGATGGCCGAGGGGTTCATCAGCGCGCGCAGTATGACATAGCCGCCGAACAGCGCCACCAGCATGATGCCCGGCAGGATACCGGCGATAAACAGCCGCGCAATCGACTGGTCGGTGGCAACACCATAGACAATCAGGATGATCGAGGGCGGGATCAGCAGCCCCAGCGTCGCGGAACCGGCCAGCGTGCCGATCACCAGCCGCTCGGGATAGCCGCGCCTGTTCAACTCCGGCACCGACATCTTCCCGATGGTGGCGGCGGTGGCGGCAGAGGAGCCGGAAACTGCGGCAAAGATGGCGCAACCGATGATATTGACGTGCAGCAAGCGGCCGGGCAGACGGGTCAGCCACGGCGAAAGCCCTTTGAACATATCCTCGGACATGCGCGACCGCAGCAGGATTTCCCCCATCAGGATAAACAGCGGCAGCGCCGCCAGCGCCCAGGCGTGGCTCTGACCCCAGACGGTGGTGGCCATCACCTGCCCGACGGGGGCGCTGGAGAAAAATACCATGGCGAACATGCCGACAGACAGCAGCGCAATGGCCACCCAGACTCCGGCGGCCAGCAGGCCGAGCAGCACGACCAGCAGGGTCAGCATGATGACGGGATCGGACATTATTCGCGCTCCTTGTGTTTCAGCACCGGCCGTCCGGCGCGCAACGTGGCGACCAGCAGATCGACAAAGGCAATGGTCAGGATCAGCAGCCCGCCGGATACGGCCAGTTGCGGAATCCAGATCGGAATGGCGATGATCCCGAAGGACAGGTCGCCGTAATCCCAGGATTCATAGTTCAGCCGGATCATGTAATACGTCATGAACCCCGCCATGATTGCCCCGATTGCCAGCGAGAACACCTCGGCGGCCAGTCGCGGGATCCGCCCGAAGGTCTGGATCAGCAGCGTGACGCGAATATGCCCGCCCTTGTTGAGCGTATAGGCCAGCGCCAGAAACGAGGCTGCCGCCAGCGAGAAACCGGCGAAATCGGCGTAGGACGGAATGGTATAGGCGTATTCCGCCCCGAAAACCTTGGTCACCAGATTCAGCACCACCTGCGCGGAAACCACCAGCGTGATCACCACGATAAATCCGGCGGCGGCGATGCCGCTGGCCTGATACAACATGTCGAGAAATTTGCGCATTTTATCCGTCCCATAGAAAACGGGCCGGAGGTTGCTCCGGCCCGTAGAGTGTCAGGATCAGTTGCCCTGATAGGCCTCGATAATCGCGAGGGCCTCGGGGCTGGCCTTGGCTTCCAGATCGGCAAGCATTTTCGCACCGATATCTTTCAGACCGGCAATCAGCTCCGTCGAAGGCTCGACGATGTTCATGCCGTTTTCGGCCATGACAGCGGTTTTTGCGGCGGCTTCCGCCTTGCTCATCTCCCAGCCACGCGCTTCGGCGGTGGCGGCAGCCAGCAGAACGGCGGCCTGTGTCGCCTCGTCCAGACGGTCAAACTCGGCCTTGTTCACCACAACGATGTTTTTCGGCACCCAGGCGTTGATCGGCGTGTAGTAGGACACGAAATCCCAGGCCTTGGAACTGGCACCGGTGGAAGGCGAGGTGATCATGGCCTCGACCTGACCCGTGGCGAAGGCCTGCGGAATGTCCGGCGCCTCTACCTGTGTCGGGGCTGCGCCTGCAAGGGTGGCGAACTGTTCCAGCGCGGCGTTGTAGGCGCGGAACTTCAGGCCGGACAGGTCGTCAACGGTCTTGATCTCGTTCTTGGTATACAGACCCTGCGCCGGCCACGGCACCGCAAACAGCGGCATCAGGCCCTGCTCGGCCAGCAGTTCGGAGATCACCGGCTTCTGCGCAGCCCAGAGCGCCTCGGCCTCGTCATAGCTTGCGGCTAGGAACGGCAGCGAATCCAGCCCGAAAGCGGCGTTTTCATTGGCCAGACGCGACAGGAAGAATTCTCCGATCGGCACTTGACGCGAGCGCACGGCATTCTTGATGTCGGCGTGTTTGAACAGCGAACCGGCCGAATGCACGGTGATTTTCAGGCTGCCGCCTGTGGCCTCTTCCAGATCCTTGGCGAATTCGTTGATGTTCTGCGTGTGGAACACCGCGTCCGAATAGGGCGTCGGCATGTTCCATTCCTGCGCCTGTGCGGCGGTCACGCCGAATGCGACGGCGGCCCCTGCAAGAATTCCTGTAAATTTGTTCATGATTGTTTCCTCCCGAAATCATGATTCCCTGAACCGGCACTATAGCACCGGCGGCGATTTTTATCTTGGAAGGATACGTTGGTATTTTATCGACAAATTGTCAACGTTTTAGTTTGAGATGTCAGATTTCCGGCGGCCAGACGCGCATGGCTTCGGACTCTATCCAGCCTTGCACCCAGTCGGGCAGCGCCGGATTCCAGTCCGGTTCGCCCAGTTCTGCCACGACATCATCGGTCGGGACAATCCCGTCCGGACCGGTCACCGCCAGCCGGTAAAGGGCGGAGGAGGTCGCCTCGCCGCCCTTCCACATGCTCTGCTGCACATAGAAAAACCGCGCGTCCCGCCCGATGGCGGCCGAGCGGATCTCCAGCTTGTCGAACAGGGTCACGCGGCGGCGGTAGCGCACCGAGGATCCCGCCACCGTCAGCCCCCATTTGCGCCGTTTCAGTACCGCCAGCAGTCCGATCCGTTGCGCCAGCGGAATCCGCCCCAGATCATAGAGCGTCAACGTCCGTCCGTTGTTTAGTTCCGCCCACATATCCAGATCGACCGGATGGCAATAATGTTGCGACACATGCACCCCGCCCAGCGCCAGCGGCGGGTCGTTGCGGTGCTTGAGCATCTGGTAGAACATGCGGATAAAAGGATACATG
>JALSHL010000053.1 GCA_026982255.1 Paracoccaceae bacterium
TGCCTATGTGGAGGCGCTGAGCCGTGACGATGTTGCCCTGATCCAGAGGCTGGAATTCTATGTGACTGGCGGGGATGAGTGACGAGACCGCATCGATTGCCGTTTGTCCGGCCTGCGTAGCCTTTCCGGATGACAAGGCAAAATCCCTCGGGGTGCGTCGTTCCGACGAGCTGCGGCGGATCGAGCTGTCGCTGCCGACCATCCATTGTGCCGCCTGTATCACCGGTGTTGAAACGGCCCTGAACCGCCTGCCGGAAGTGCATGGCGCGCGGGTCAACCTGACGCGCAAACGTGTAACGATGACCGTGGAGGACATCCCGGGCATCGAGGAGCACATGATCGGGCTGCTGACCAACTGGGGCTATCCGGCGCGCGAACTCGACAGTGCGGTTCTTGAAAAGGAAAACCACGACAAGATCGGACGGGACTTGCTGGCGCGCCTTGCGGTGGCCGGTTTTGCCGCGATGAACGTGATGCTGCTGTCGGTTTCCGTCTGGTCGGGCGCCGAGGCGGCAACGCGGGACATGATGCACTGGGTTTCGGCCTTTATTGCCCTGCCGACGGTGGCCTTTGCCGGTGTGCCGTTTTTCAAGAACGCCTGGTCGGCGCTCAGGGTCGGGCGGCTGAACATGGATGTGCCGATTTCGCTGGCGCTGGTTCTGGCCTGCGGGGTGTCGTTATCCGAGACAATGGAAGGCGGCGACCATGCCTATTTCGATGCGGCGCTGTCGCTGACGTTTTTCCTGCTGATCGGGCGTTATCTGGATTACCGCACACGGGCGGTGGCGCGTTCGGCGGCGACGGAGCTGGCGGCGCTGGAGGTGGTGAAAACCGAGCGGATATTGCCCGACGGCAGCCGCGAGACCGTGCCGATGGATGCGCTGCGCGAGGGCGATCTGGTTGCGGTGCCGGTGGGCGGGCGCGTGCCGGTCGACGGCGTTGTGGTCGAGGGGCAGAGCGAACTGGACCCGTCGATGCTGACCGGAGAGACCATGCCCGAGGCCGTGGCCCCCGGCGAAAAGGCGGTGGCCGGGATGCTGAACCTGACCGGTCCGCTGGTGGTGCGGGCCGAGGGGCTGGGCGACGAGACGTTGCTGGCGCAGATCACGCGGCTGGTGGAGGCGGCGGAGACCTCGAAAAACAAATATACCTCGCTGGCGGAGGAGGCCGCGAATATCTATGCGCCGCTGGTGCATCTGCTGGCGGCAGGGGCTTTCCTGTTCTGGGGTTTCTATAGCGGCGACTGGCGGCTGGCCGTGAATATCGCGGCGGCGGTGCTGATCATCACCTGCCCCTGTGCGCTGGGGCTGGCGGTGCCGGCGGTTCTGACGGCGGCCAGCGGGCGGATGTTCCGTAGCGGGGTTCTGCTCAAGGAGGGGGTGGCGCTGGAGCGGCTGGCCGATGTGGATACGGTGGTATTCGACAAGACCGGCACGCTGACAACCGGCACCCCGCATCTGGTGAACGGAGGCGATGTCTCGCCCGATATGCTGTCGGTGGCGGCGGCTCTGGCAACGGGGAGTTCGCACCCCCTGTCCAAGGCGTTGCGTGATTATGCGGCAGAGCAGGGGATCGCACCGGCCGGTGTGACGGATATCACCGAAGAGCCGGGCATGGGCAGCCGCGGTATGCTCGACGGGCAGGAGGTGCGGCTGGGTCGCGCGCTCTGGTGCGGGGCGGATGCCGGTGATGTCGGATCGACCGCAACCTGGTTGCGCATCGGCGAGGGCGAGCCGGTGGTTTTCCTGTTCGAGGACACCCTGCGCCCCGAGGCTCGCGACACCGTGGCCGACCTGAAAAAGCTGGGGCTGGCGGTGGAGTTGCTGTCCGGTGACAGCGAGGCACCTGTGCGGGCGATGGCCGAGACTCTGGAGATCGAAAACTGGCGCGCCGGTGCGACACCGGCGGAAAAGGTCGCGCATTTGCAGGAACTGGCCGAGGCCGGTCACAAGGTGCTGATGGTGGGTGACGGGCTGAACGACGCGGCGGCGCTGGCCAGCGCGCATGTATCCATGTCGCCGGCCAGTGCCGTGGATGCCAGCCGGGTATCGGCCGATCTGATCCTGGTGGGCAACGACCTGTCCGAGGTGGCCAACTCGGTGGAACTGGCCCGCAAGGCCAAGAAGCGGATTGTCGAGAATTTCACCATTTCGGCGGTATACAACCTGATTTCCATCCCGATTGCGCTGATGGGTTACGCCACGCCCCTTCTGGCGGCGCTGGCCATGTCCACAAGCTCGATCACCGTATCGCTGAACGCGATGAGACTGGGGCGCAAGACATGAATATTCTGGTGATGCTGATTCCGATTTCTGTCGGGCTGGGGGCGCTGGGACTGGTGGCTTTCTACTGGTCGCTGACCCACAACCAGTATGACGATCTGGAGGGCGACGCGCATCGCATTCTGTCGGACAAATACGATAAATCCCCCGACGGCGACGATAGTTAGCTGGACAGGGCCGGTGTTTGGCCCTATTGCTCCGACCTATGGTTGACGAAACTACTCGGATATACGCCGCGCGCCGTTTGCGCTGGCCCTCGGTCTGGACAATCGGGGCGCTGGCCATTGCCGCGCTGGTGTTGCTGCCGCTGGTCAGCGTCATGTGGATTGCGGCGTTCCCGAGCGAGAACATCTGGGGCCAGCTGGTGCAGACCACCTTGCCGCGTTACCTGAAAAACTCGGTTGTGCTGATGTTCAGCACCGGCATTCTGGCGGCGCTGATCGGATCGGGTGCCGCGTGGCTGGTGGTGATGACCCGTTTCCCCGGGCGGCGTGTGCTGGAATGGGCATTGCTGATGCCGCTGGCCCTGCCGGCCTATATCGGGGCCTATGCGCTGGTGGATTTTCTGGAATACGCGGGGCCGGTGCAGACATTTTTGCGCGATGTGTTCGGCTGGCAGGACGCGCGCGCCTACTGGTTCCCCGAGATCCGTTCCATGTGGGCGGCGGTGTTTGTGCTGTCGCTGTCGATGTATCCCTATGTCTATCTGCTGGTGCGCGCGGCGTTTCGCGAGCAGTCGGCGAATATGCTGGAAGTCGCGCGGGCGCTCGGTGCCGGACCGTGGGAAATTTTCCTGCGCGTGGCCCTGCCGCTGGCCCGTCCGGCGATTGCCGCCGGCATGGCGATTGTGATGATGGAGGCGCTGAACGATTTCGGCACCGTGGACTATTTCGCGGTGCAGACGCTGACCACGGGAATTTTTACCACTTGGCTGCAGGCCTATAACGCCGGTGGCGCGGCGCAGATCGCCGTGGTGATGCTGGGGCTGGTGCTGTTTCTGGCGGTATTCGAAAAGGCCAGCCGTCGCCGCCGCCGGTTCCACAATATCTCGGCCCGTCGCGTGCCGGTAAAGCCGACACAGCTGCACGGGGCGGGGGCATGGCTGGCGACGCTGGCCTGCACGCTGCCGGTGCTGTTCGGCTTTGTGCTGCCGTTCGGGGTGATCCTGTCGCATGCGCTCGACAATCCCGACTACTGGGTGGACGAGGGGCTGTGGCGGGCGATTTTCAACACGGTTATTCTGGCGGGATCGGCGGCGATCATCACCATTCTTGGCGCGCTGTTTCTGGTCTATGGCGTGCGCCAGACCAAAAGCCGCCTGCTGCGCATCCTGATGCCTGTGACCTCGATCGGCTATGCGGCCCCCGGCGCGGTGCTGGCCATCGGTATCCTGTTCCCGCTGGCGGCCTTCGATACCGCGCTGGCGGATACGATCGAGGCCTGGACGGGCGTGGATATCGGGCTGCTGTTTACCGGCTCGGCCGCGGCGGTGGTCTTTGCCTATTCGGTGCGCTTCTTTGCTATCGGGCTGGGGTCGGTGGATTCGGCGCTGGGACGGGTGACGCCCTCGATGGACATGGCCTCGCGTTCTCTGGGGCGGGGAATCGGGCAGACCCTGCGCGAAATCCATGTGCCGCTGATCCGCGGTTCGGTGCTGGTGGCGGCGACGCTGATTTTCGTGGACGGGGTGAAAGAGCTGCCGGCCACGCTGATCCTGCGCCCGTTCAATTTCGACACGCTGGCGATCCGGGTCTATAGCCACGCGTCGCTGGAAAACCTCGGCGAGGCCGCCCCCGCCGCGATCCTCGTGACACTGGTCGGACTGCTGCCGGTGCTGTTGCTGGTGCGCTCGGGGCGTTAGAACTTTTTCGGCGCGGGAACGAATTATCGCTTGCAAAGCGGGGGGCGCAAAGGCTATTCACCGCCTCGGATGCCCCTATAGCTCAGCTGGTAGAGCAACTGATTTGTAATCAGTAGGTCCGCGGTTCGAGTCCGTGTGGGGGCACCACTATTTATAAATAAACGGTTTAATATCAGACGGTTAAGGTGGAGATTGATTTTTATATCCACCCCTATGTCCACCCTATGCCCCTGATTGCCCGCTCTGAAACAGGCTCAGGCGAAGTGGACCGGCCAGCCGAATTACCGCCCCCGCTTTGCAACCCGTTGCAAAAATCCGCTGCGGCAGGGGCTGTGCCGGAAGAAAATAACAAAAAAAACCGGAAAAGAGGGTATCAGCTCTGCCGGAGCGCAGGGAAGCCTTCGTAGAAGGCGGAATGATCCCCGCCGTGGTTGTCCATCCCCGGCCTTGTCAGGATGCCCCTGGGCTTGATGTAGCTGGAAATCCGCCGCTCGGGGTTTTCTCGCCAGGTGATGTTGAACGCCGCCAGCTTCGGAAAGAAGAACAGCGCCGAATAGGGCAGGTGGTCGTGTATCCACCAGGCGAGGCTGCGCCAGTCCTGCCCCTGCTCATAGCGGTCGGCCAACCACGGGATCACGATGCAGGCGGTAGCGCCCATGAAACCCCGCGCATCGCGCCGGTCCCAGATGTGGCCGGCATAGTTGGCCTCGTTCGAGGCGCAGGTATAGCCTCTTTTGCCGGCTTTTTGCTGTTCGTTGCAGAACCGGTTGAGCGCGCAGGAGCGATAGGCCGAGCGAATGACGATCTTGCCGAAGGTGGCTTGCAACGGCTCCAGCAGGTTTTCGCACAAGCCCCGCCCGGTGGCGATGGCAAGGTCCGGGTCGTCGGGGATGTTCTCGATGCCGTGAAGGGCGGCGACTTCGCTGTAGAGAAATTCGCGCATGAAGAAGGATTGCGACAGGCGCACGCGCCCGAGGTCATCCAGCGCG